>NZ_JAUOEQ010000008.1:0-151746 GCF_031931965.1 Shewanella sp. SP2S2-6
GACAGAATATCGACACTTGATAAAGTTAAAGACTCAAAAAAAGCAAATCAGCTTTCCGAATTATTATTAACGTGGTCCAGAGATGGCCACGGTAATAAACAGAATTTGCTTGGTGACAATAGCCTTGTGGAACCACCTGATCCCATCCCGAACTCAGAAGTGAAACGCAAACGCGCCGATGGTAGTGTGGGGTCTCCCCATGTGAGAGTAGGTCATCGCCAAGCGCCTAATTTAGGTTAACGTGCAAACGTTAGACTAAAGGAGCGGTAGTTCAGTTGGTTAGAATACCGGCCTGTCACGCCGGGGGTCGCGGGTTCGAGTCCCGTCCGCTCCGCCAACATAAAGATGAAAGCCTCTACAGCAATGTAGAGGCTTTTTTCGTTATGCAATTTATTTCTATTGTCGCGGCTTCTTTTGCAAGGTTCTAGCCCACCCCGGCGTCGTGTTCATGAGTTCATCGTCTCTACCTGCATAGAATGAAAGTCTGTTTAAAGGTTGCAACTCATTCGTAGTAAATTTAAATCTCAGCCTACTTTTTTTGTCTAAGTTTGTCCTACTTTATTCATATTATATCTTTCTCGCACAGAATGGCGCTTGTGCGCGACTTGGCAGTATTGACCTGTGACACTGATCTCGGACAAATTAAACGGTATAATGCCTTATGTCTTTCATGAGTAACGAAAATGAATTGTCGTCTTGGGTGTGGTGCTTGCTGTATTGCGCCTTCAATTAGCAGCGGTATTCCAGGTATGCCAAATGGTAAGGCTGCGGGTGAGCGTTGTGTGCAGCTGAGTGATGCCAATTTATGTTTGATCTTCGGCTCGCCCGATCGTCCCGCAGTTTGCAGTGATTTCGATGCATCGGAAGATGTATGCGGTCATTCGAACGAAGAGGCGCTTTGGTTGATTACCCAACTCGAAGCTCAAACCTCTCATTAAGTTTATCGCTGACAGGTGAAATATGCAGTTAACTCGTTATACCGATTTTGGCGTTCGAACCTTGATGTATTTGGCGGTTCAGCCAGACAGAACCACTTTATTTAGAATTGCTGAAATTACTCAGGTATTTGATCTGTCTCCAAATCATGTCTCTAAGATAGTGCATCATTTAGGCAAGATGGGTTACCTAGAAACCATTCGCGGCAAGATGGGCGGTTTCCGTTTGGGTAAGCCTGCGAGTGAGATTAACTTAGGTCAGTTAGTTCGGGTGTTAGAAAACTCGTTAGCGCCGATTGATTGCAGTAAACCTTACTGCCGATTCACGCCTGCCTGTAAGTTGAAAGGCGTGTTAGCACAAGCAGTTGAAGCCTATTTGAATGTGCTTGATCAATATACCCTACTGGACATTGTGAGTAATCGTGATGAGTTACTTGCCTTGCTGCCTGACATGTCTATCTCAGTGTTACAGCTGGATTAGTTCCATTATTAGTTCCATTTTTGTGTGCAATGCCGATGGGGAGCAAGCTTGATGCAGGTACTAGATCAATCCCCTCGGTTTTTAGTCTTTGTAGATTGGCCTTTAAGAAGCGCATGGTTTCTGGATAAGGATGGGCAATCGCCACTAGGTTACCTTGAGTATGTGCCTGACTTATCATTAAGCTAAATTGTCTTTCGAGTGCTTTAGCACTGATGTCATTGTCTAGAAACAGTTGGCGTTTTAATAACGGCACGCCTAACTGATCCGCTGTCTCTCCCGCCTTTGTGAACTTTGTTGTCATACTATCGATAAAATACAGATGCTTTTGTTTGAGGGTTTCCATCACCCACAGCATAGGATCATCGAGTTGGGTCAGTAAGCTCCCCATGTGGTTATTGGCACCTTTAGCAAAAGGAACGCTGTTAATTGCATCGACAACACTGGCGCGAATTTGTACCTCAGTCATAGTATTGGTCAATCCCCCTAGCCCTAACGCCTTACCATTAAGCGCCTGCATAGGCAGATGCAGCATGATTTCGTGGCCCTTTTTATGGCCAGCATTTGCGAGTTCTTTGCCAAGAGGAGTATGAGGCAACACTGAGAGTGTCACTGTGCTGGGCAGTGCCAGCACGGCTTGATCGGTATGACGATAACCTATGTCATCAATAATGAGGGCAATCTGGGCAGCATGACTTTGAGAAATGCTTAGGGCCAATAGGGCCAAGGAATAAAGTAAGCGCACAGTTTCTTCTTATTAGTCATGATGCTGTATCCATGCAATGGCTGAGGTCACTTGATGATCTTGGGCCAGAGATGCATGGGCGGATAGGGCGTCGATTATAGCCAAATTACCCGCGCCGGAACCAGTTTCTGCGGCAATTTTTATGTCAGGGACGATTCCTATGTTGTGAATGTTTTCACCTCTGGGGGTATTGTACTGGGCAATGGTGAGTTTTATCGCGTTACCATCTTCTAAGATGGGGATCAGGCTTTGTACTGTGCCTTTGCCAAAACTGGTTTCACCTAACAGCTTAGCTCGACCATTTTCCTGCAGTGCGGCGGCGAGCACTTCGGATGCAGAGGCCGAGCCTTTGTTGATCAACACTAGCATGGGCACGTTAGTCAGCATGGTTTGTGGTGAGGCGTAGTAGTCGGAGTTGGCATCGAAGAAGCGGCCAGAGGTTGAGACTATTCGGCCTTTGGCGAGGAATAGGTCAGCAATTTTAACGGCTTGGTCGAGCAGGCCGCCGGGATTATTACGTAAATCTAAGATGAGCCCGGCGAGCGGTTTGTTTTGCCATTGGCTAAGTGAACGCACCATATCTTCGGTCGAGTTTTCTTGGAAGCTACTTAATCTGACATACCCAATATTGCCATCAAGCAATTGAGTGGTGACAGATTCGATAGTGATAGTGCTCGGCTTGAGTGACACCTCAAAGGTCGCATCGTCATTGCTGTGCTTAAGCACTAACTTAATGCTTTGATTGCTGAGGCTATGTTTTTTTATCTCGGCAAGGATATTGGCGAGGTTAGTCTCGGTCGCCAGTGTGTCGTTGAGCTTAACGATAATGTCGCCTGCGCGTATTCCGGCTTGTTCTGCAGGGGAATGGGCGAAGGGGGCGATGATGTTGATGTGGTCATTTTGGGTTGCGACTTCGAAGCCGAAACCAAAATATTCGCCGCGATTGGAGTCTTTGAGATCGAGTAATTCTTGGTGATTCAAAAAGCTAGAATAGGGATCTAAGTGCTCAAAAATACCTTTGATTGCCGCTTGCACTAACTCTTCTTTCGAAACGGTTTTTACGTAATAAGTTTCAACGGTTTCAAGTACATCTTGCAGTAAAGGATAGTCAAAATCACTGCGATAGGACTTAGCGTTCTCTTGACTAGAGAGGCTAATGGATAGGCCCAAAGTCAGGCCTAATCCAACGCAACTGATATAGCGGATCATGTGTTTCATAGCCGTCCCCTGTGATGAGGGGACCGTTATGATTAGCGACAGTATTTCGCTGGATCGACGGCTTGCCCCTTGTGCCTTATTTCAAAGTATAGGCCAGCCTCGCTCTGTCCACCCGAACGTCCGACTAAAGCTATCGCTTCGCCGCTTTTTACCATGTCGCCAGGGCTTTTTAATAGGGTTTGAGCATGGCCGTAAAGGCTCATATAACCTTTGCCATGATCGATAACCATCACTAAACCAAAACCACGTAACCAGTCGGCATAAATAACCTTACCACCTGAAACGGCTCGAATATTTTGCCCTTCTGGTGCGGATAACATAGTGCCTTTCCACACCACTTGGCCGGAACGTTGGCTGCCAAAGCTGGCACTGACGCGACCTTTCGTCGGCCATTTGAGTTTGCCACTTTGTTTACCAAAACCTTCCATCGAAGGATTGTCTTTCATGGCCCGCAGCGCTTGTTCGACCACACGCTTTAAGCTGGCCTCTTCAATTTGCAACTGCTCCAGCTCAGCGCCCTTAGAATTTAAGGTGCGTTGTAGCTCTTTGATGGTCAGTTGTCGCTGATCTTGCTCTTGGCTCAAACGTTTGGCTTGGACCTGTTGTTCGGCCACGAGTTTGGTTAATTGCTTTTGCTTACTCGTTTGCGACACCTTGATCTCATCTAGCTCGGTCAAGGTTTGCTTTAATTCGTTGATCGACTTCATCCGCGCTTTATTGAGGTATTGGTAATAGGCCAACATACGCTCGATAGTGGCAGGACTTTGCTGATTGAGCATCATCTTAGTGTAATCGTGATTACCGGCAAGATAGGCGCTCGACAGCTGTTTCGACAGTGTCTGTTGCTGACTCACTTTTAGCGTTTCTAACTCATCTTGACGTTGTTTCAGCTCGGTCAGTTTAGTGTCTATTTGCGCTAAGCTATTTTTGGTGCTGTTGACTTTTTTGGCCGCTGACGCAATCGCTTCTTCATCGCTTCGCAGCAATGACAGCAATTTATCTCTTTGTTTACTGGTGGTTTTTAACGCGCTTTGTTGTTGATTTATTTGCGATTGGATTGATTTCAACTCGGACTGACGCTTCTCCAAATCAGAAGCGTTGGCCGAGAAAGATAACATCATAAAGCCAGCAAGAATGCTGGCTTTAACAAGGAGTCGAGTGCTCACTAGGTAACGGTTACTCTTTAATGTGGATTAAGGGCTTGCCCGTCATCTCTGCTGGAATGGCTTCGCCAATCAAGGTCAAGATGGTCGGTGCGACATCGCTGAGTTTACCACCTTCATCTATGGTCGCATCGCGGCCCACAAAGACGAAAGGTACCAGTTCACTGGTGTGGGCTGTGTGCGCCTGACCTGTGGTTTCGTCCGTCATTTGCTCGGCGTTGCCGTGGTCGGCGGTAATAATGCATTCACCTCCTACCTTCGCCAGTGCATCCACTACACGGCCGATACAAGCGTCAACCGCTTCACAGGCTTTAACGGCGGCATCGAAATTACCCGTGTGGCCAACCATGTCGCCATTCGGATAGTTACAGATGATCACGTCGTACTTGGTCGATTCAATTGCCGCCACTAACTTGTCGGTCAGCTCGGCTGAACTCATCTCAGGCTGTAGATCGTAAGTCGCCACTTTAGGTGAGTTGATTAGGATGCGATCTTCACCTTCGAATGGCTCTTCTTTGCCGCCGTTGAAGAAGAAAGTCACATGGGCGTATTTCTCAGTTTCAGAGATTCGCAGTTGAGTGCGACCTTGTTTTTGCAGCACTTCACCTAAGGTATTCACCAAGTTTTCAGATGGATACGCGATAGGGGCTTTGATGTCGCCGGCGTACTCAGTCAGAGTGACAAAGTGCATTTTCGGCACTACAGCGCGTTCAAAACCATCGAAGTCTGGATTGATAAAGCTACGGGTGATTTGACGGGCACGGTCGGCACGGAAGTTCATAAATATCAGTGCATCGCCATCTTGCAAGGTGGCAACTTGGCCGTCTGCATCAGTAATCGCCGATGAAGAGACGAACTCGTCGTTCTCGTTACGCTCGTAAGCCGCTTCTAATGCAGTAACCGCATTGTCGTATTGGAATTTTGACTTACCTTGGGTGATCAAATCGTAGGCTTGCGAGACGCGATCCCAACGATTATCCCTGTCCATTGCAAAGTAACGACCAATAATCGAGGCGATACGGCCATGGCCTAATGTAGTAAACAGATCATCAAAATGGCTCAAGCTGCCCTTAGCGCTGCGCGGCGGTGTATCGCGGCCATCGAGGAAAGCGTGCAGATAAACCTTAGTTGCGCCACGGGCAACGGCCATACGGCACATCGCTTCGATATGCTCTTCATGGCTGTGAACACCACCGGCAGAAAGCAGACCCATAATGTGCACTGCGCCGCCGGCTTTAATGGCCGAGTCAACCGCATCACACAGGGCTGGATTTTGTTCAAACTCATGATCTGCAATGGCTTTACTGATGCGAGTGAGTTCTTGATATACCACACGGCCAGAGCCTAAGTTAATGTGGCCAACTTCAGAATTTCCCATCTGGCCATCAGGTAAGCCTACATCTAAGCCAGAACCTGAAATCAAACTATGGGGATATTGAGCGTTGAGACGGTCGAGTACCGGAGTATTGGCGTGGAAAATCGCATTGTTATGCGTGTTTTCACGGTAGCCCCAGCCATCGAGGATCAACAACGCGAGCGGACGTTTAGCTGTCGTCATAGTGATACCTTTAAGTTTTATAGAAGCGATAGAAATCTGAAATTGGTCAAATATTACTACGTTAGCGGGGTATGAAAAAGCGCTTTACCCCGATTAAGGTCATCGAATCACTAATTCGTCCGATTCTGTGAGTGGCTTGTAACAAGCACCTAGGCAATTGCGCTAAAAGTGCGATCTCGAACTGTGACTAAACTGCTGCAATCTGCCAAGGCAATCGGTATACTCTGTGCCCTTATCGAATTTTCGCCATTTATGCGGGCAATCATCATGCAAGAATATATCGAATTTTTTAAAGCTCACTCAATGTTAAGTCTGGCCTGGGTGGGATTATTTGTTGTGCTTGTCGCTAGTATCATCAAATCGAGCATGTCAAAAATCAAAAGTATTTCTCACCAAGAACTGACAATTATGGTGAACAGACAGGACGCTAAAGTCGTTGATGTGCGCTCTAATGACGAGTTCCGCAAGGGGCATATTGTTGATGCAATTAACGTTACGCTAGCAGATATTAAAAATAATCAGATATCTGCCCTTGAAAAGTTTAAAGCCAGTCCCATTATATTGGTATGCAATGCTGGCATGACCTCGTCTCAAGCCGCTCAGCTTTTAAGTCAACAAGGTTTCGAAAACCTGTATAACTTGAAAGGTGGTATGGGTGAATGGCAGGCAGCAAATATGCCTGTTTCAAAAAGCAAAAGATAAGTTGTCGGCGGCAGTTATGATTTAAGCTGCACCCTATCCTTTAGGCAGTGCAGCAATACAGTCATCATTGTTTGGCATACTGATCCTGCGGTCGCTAAGGGCTTAATGTAAGTTTTTAGACTGGTTCGATCGATACCCGAATATGGGTGCAAGTTGGGATGATACCGAGATCTGATACAGGCCTTGAGTAACACAAGCCCCGAGCCAATTTACGTTCAAAGATGAATTGGCTTTCAAATAATAATTGGCTTTCAACGAAAAGCCGATACAACATTGATAGGATAGGTAGGAAATTATGGCTGAAGTAGCAAACAACGAACAACAAGCCCCACAATTCAACATCCAACGTGTTTACACTAAAGATGTGTCTTTCGAAACGCCTAACAGCCCAGCTGTATTCCAAAAAGAATGGAACCCAGAAGTTAAGTTAGATTTAGACACGCGCAGCGCTAAATTAGCTGACGATGTGTATGAAGTTGTCCTGTCTTTAACGGTAACTGCACAAAACGGTGGCGATACCGCTTTCCTATGTGAAGTACAACAAGCCGGTATCTTCTCTATCACTGGTCTGACTGAGCCACAATTGGCCCATTCATTAGGTGCATACTGCCCTAACATCCTATTCCCATATGCTCGCGAAACCGTGGGTAGCTTAGTCGGTCGTGGTACTTTCCCACAACTGAACCTAGCACCAGTCAACTTCGACGCGCTGTTTGCCCAATACGTGCAACAACGTCAAGCTGCTGCGACTGCACCAGCTGCCGAAGAAGCTAACGCTTAATTACATGAAAAACTCTGCCGATATCACGGTATTAGGGGCGGGCTCTTATGGCACCGCCCTTGCCATTTCTTTAGCCAGCAACGGTCATAAGACCTTGTTATGGGGACACGATCCTGTCCACATGCAAACGCTCGCTCAAGACAAGTGCAACCAAGCATTTTTGCCTGGTATTGCGTTTCCTGATTGTTTACAGATCGAAGCCGATTTAGCCAAAGCCTTAGCTGCCAGTAACAATGTGTTAGTGGTAGTACCAAGCCATGTGTTTGGAACTGTGCTTGAGCAAGCTAAACCGTTACTCCGTAGCGATGCGCGCATCGTATGGGCAACGAAAGGGCTCGAGCCTGAAACCGGACGTTTGCTGCAAGATGTGGCCCGTGATGTGTTAGGTGAGCAATATCCGCTGGCGGTGTTATCTGGGCCGACCTTCGCGAAAGAATTAGCCATGGGTTTACCTACGGCCATTTCGGTTGCGGGTACTTGTCCTACGTTCACCAACGATCTCGTCGAGCTGTTACACAGCCCTAAACGTTTGCGGGTTTACGCCAACGACGACTTTACCGGACTGCAACTTGGCGGTGCGGTAAAGAACGTGATCGCGATTGGTGCGGGTATGTCTGACGGCATCGGCTTTGGTGCCAATGCCAGAACGGCCTTGATTACCCGTGGTTTAGTCGAGTTAACTCGTTTAGGCGAAGCCTTAGGGGCCAATGCGGCCACCTTTATGGGAATGGCGGGGTTAGGCGACTTAGTGTTGACCTGTACCGACAACCAATCCCGTAACCGTCGTTTCGGTTTAGCTTTAGGTAAAGGCTGTGATGTGATCACTGCACAGGCTGAAATCGGCCAAGTGGTTGAAGGTTATCGCAATACCAAAGAAGTGTTTACGCTTGCGAAACGCCTTGGGGTTGAAATGCCAATCACCGAGCAGATTTACCAAGTCTTGTACCAAGGTAAATCGCCCGTCGATGCTGCGAAAGAATTGCTCAGCAGAGAAAAGAAATCAGAAACGCCCGCGCAATAAACCGCGAGCCGTGATGATGCTGAATAAAGGAAAGGGTGCTAAAATAGCGCCCTTTTTTGTGCCTAGCGTTTGAGTGTATCTTTGCTCCGTTTAGCGGTTGCTGACTTGCTTGCTAAAGGTTCGCGAGTCAGCAAACTGCCCGTTGGCAGCCAATACCAATTAATTTATCTGTGTGGAGTAAGAGCGTGAAACATCATGATGTCATTATTATCGGAGCCGGCGCCGCGGGATTGATGTGTGCAGCGACCGCGGGTTACCGAGGCCGTGATGTACTCGTACTCGACAATGCCAAGCAAGCGGGGCGTAAAATCCTCATCAGCGGCGGCGGGCGTTGTAACTTCACCAACCTTAAAGTCGAGCCCGCTAACTTCCTCTGTGGTAATCCCCACTTTGTTAAGTCGGCACTCGCGCGTTATTCGTCGCAGCAGTTTATTGAGTTGGTCGAGCGCCACGGTATTGAATACCACGAACGCGATCATGGCCAATTGTTCTGCAATGACTCAGCTAAAGAGATAGTCACTATGCTATTGACTGAGTGTGAATGGGCGGGCGTGACCATTAAGCTGCGCACTGATATTCTGGCCGTTAAAAAGACAGAAGCAGGGCGCTTTGAGCTCAATACTTCTAACGGCGAACTGAGC
Organism: Shewanella sp. SP2S2-6; assembly: GCF_031931965.1. Classification (NCBI taxonomy): domain Bacteria; kingdom Pseudomonadati; phylum Pseudomonadota; class Gammaproteobacteria; order Alteromonadales; family Shewanellaceae; genus Shewanella; species Shewanella sp. SP2S2-6. The sequence continues at coordinate 9,243 of NZ_JAUOEQ010000008.1, forward strand.
TGTGACTCACTGGTTATCGCCACGGGCGGCTTATCCATGCCTAAGCTTGGCGCTACGCCTTACGGTTATCAACTGGCAGAGCAGTTTGGTCTCAAAGTATTACCCACTCACGCGGGTTTAGTACCTTTTACATGGCACAGTGAAGATAAAATTCGCTTCGAACCTTTGTCGGGCATAGCCGTGCCGAGCCGCATTACCGCCAAAGATGGCACTGCATTTAGCGAAGCGTTGCTATTCACTCACCGCGGCTTATCCGGCCCTGCAATTTTGCAAATTTCCAACTATTGGAAAGCGGGCGAAACCATAGAAATCGATCTCTTGCCGAATATGGATTTGGCGCAATTGCTAGAGCAACAGCTCACCGCGCATCCAAAACAAAGCCTGCGCAATACCCTCAGCCAATGGTTACCTAAACGTTTGGTCGAAGTGCTATTCGATGAAGCCCTGTTGAACAAAGCCTTAAATCAGCTAGTGCACGCTGAGCGCGCAAAATTAGTCGATGATATCCACCGTTGGACACTATTAATGAACGGCACTGAAGGCTACCGCACCGCAGAAGTGACCTTAGGTGGTATTGATAGTAATGAGTTGTCATCCAAAACCATGGAAGCCAGCAAAGTCGCAGGACTCTACTTTATTGGTGAAGTTATGGACGTAAGTGGTTGGTTAGGAGGGTTTAATTTTCAATGGGCCTGGGCATCTGGCGTGGCTGCAGGAAGGGCTGTTTAGCCCCTGTCGGCACAAAAGAGTGCTGCTAATCTTCCTATCAACTCTTAATGTAAAACGCTTGGCTCAGTGAGTTAGACCTGTCAATATCTTGCAATTTTGCGCTAGGTCCAGTTTATAATAAATCATCGACCATAGATTGATTTATAGAATATCTAATGAATTAACATTACAAAACTGGACCCTCTTTAGCTGCTTTAGCCTTATGGCAGAGTATCTAATAGTTCTTTAAACCACTCTCTATCCCTTACAAAATCCAAGTCCGTATCAGTGTTCAAATGGTTTTTATCAGGTAAGATTTTTGCCTTATAGCAGGCAAAGAGTTCCTCTTTACAATTTAAGTCATTATGCAGTAATGAGTATAGGCAAGCTAAGTTATAGTTTGGTTGATTGGTGACTGAGCGGGCTTGTTTGAGCTTAGATTTTGCATCTTCAAATAACTCTGTTTTTTGTTGTAGCTTCGCTAAGTCTAAAAGGGCACTCCCCCAGTTGTTAAGGGCTTCATGCATGTCAGGCTTAATCGCCAATGCGGCCTGATACTTTTCAAAACTTTGCTCAAATAATGCTGGCTCTTGTTGTAGTTTCGCTAAGTCTGAAAGGGCACTCCCCCAGTTGTTAAGGGCTTCATGCATGTCAGACTTAATCGCCAACGCGGCCTGATACTTTTTAACACTTTGCTCAAATAACTCCGGCTGTTGCGCTTGTTTAGCTTGCTCTACTAATTGATTCCCAAGCGCAATTTCTGCCCACGCAACGAACACCTTTTCTTCTTCGTTCAGCTCCGTCTCTTTGGCCAGAGCTATGAGATCATTGTACTTGCCTTTCATCAGGAGTAGTTCAAAGTTTGGTCTAGCTCTTTGCCCTCTCTCTTTTTGAGATTGTTTTAACATACTTCGAGTTGATGCCAGAATATCCAGTTCATTGTGCTGTTGGGTTGGAAAGTCAAGCACTGGCTGCAACTGGTCCAACAGGTGGCCATATGGATCTTCAAACGCCTTAGGAGGAAAACACTCCAACTCCTGAGCAAGTTCGATAAAAAATCGATCGGCATCTTCATAGTGCAAGTAGTGCGCAACATTATTGGGAGCAATAAGACTCTCACTAACATGCTCTGGAGCTTTTTCATTTCGACCAATCCAGAATAATCTTTTCTGACCAGTAAATTTCTCTTTTAAAAGCGGGAAAAATGCATCTGCATTGCCACTATAACCGATGAAAATACTTGGGGATTGACTCAGCGTGCTTGCAACAAACTGGCTAAGCTTCTCAGCATGGTGCTTAGTTTCTTCATCAGTATTTAGCTGAACAAAGCCATGACTTTGCCCATGCAAATGAACAATGGAGGGATCAATAATCAGATTCAATAAATCTAAGTTTGCCGATGTAAAGTCGTAAATAGATGGGTAAAGACCAAGCAGACCACAGCTTCTTGAAAGGATATTATCAAAGTTAAAGGTCAAGACTCTTTGGATATACCCCTTCTCCAACAGCAAGGCTTGCACAATATGAGCCCAATTAATGTTAGCCTTTTGAATATAATCTTTTAAAAGCTCTCGTCTGTCTTCTTTTGTCAGCGCAGCCATGCAGCGACCATAATTGCGTTTATCTGTATCGGAGAGCTCTTTTAGGTCAAGTGCATACTTTTCGTTAATTTCCTTTACCAGTTCAGAAGCCAGTGGAATGCCAGCACTCTTTGAACAACCAGCACCAGTAAACAGAACAAAGGGTTTATTTTCCCTCTTAGCTCGTCTTATATATTCGGCGAGGTCTTTAACACTGTAGCTACTCATCAACTATCCGTTAATTTTTAAGTTAGTGTTTTATAAATGTTTTTGAAATTAATTACAAGTCTAAACAATAATTCTGGGGGGCAGCAGCCTCATGAACTGAAATCAAGGGGGCATTAAGGGACGAAACGAACTAATTAAAAATGTAAAAGAGGCTCTTTATGCTTCTGCAGCATCCTACGAAAATACTTTATCTAATCAGCTAAGGCTCATATTGAGATTATCTAATCAAGCACTTTTGTCCCCAAATGAGTTAGTGAATCACGTTGTTCCAGATTGATTCACGCTAACCGCTAAAACCAGTCCTAGTCACCCGTTTGCTGCTATTCTGGAGAAGTTTTTTCCCTTAAGATGAATCAAATTTCTAGAGAGCTGATCCATAGTCAACTCGATTATCCCGCTGGCTCAATATTACAAATCTCTGATTATCAGTAAATTTATTGTGTCACCATTAATTAATCCTTACCCAATTGCCAGTTTGGTTTCTGCGTAGCGCAGTTTTTTCACCCTTGGATTCGCGAGGAAATAGGCGAGCATGAGTGGGCCGAGGCGACCCATGAACATCATAAAGATGATGATGGCTTGGCCTAGGCTAGTTAAGTTACCTGTTAAACCTCGGGATAAACCGACTGTACCCAGTGCGGATATGGCCTCGAAGACGATATCGATTAACGGCGCTTTCTCGCTTAATACCAATATGAAAATGGCCAGCCAAGATACGACCAGAGAGATAATGGTCAGTGCTAAGGCTTTGCTGACGGTATCTTTGGGGATTTCCCGTTTAAACACATAGATGGCTTCGTCGCGGCGTAAATAACCATAAGTGGCCAAAATCAGTACCATAAAGGTGACGACTTTAATGCCGCTGGCGGTACTTAATGAGCCGCCGCCGATAAACATCAGCACGAGTATGAGCAAGGTGCTGGCGTCTTCGAGTTGGTCAATCGCTAGGGTATTAAAACCTGCGGTGCGCGGTGTAACGGCTTGAAACCATGAGGCTAACCATTTGCCGAGTTCGCTTAAGGGCGCCAAGGTGTTGGGGTTGTTGTACTCAATAAAGTAAATTGCAATCACGGCGACCGCGTTGATGATAATAGTGCCGGTGATCATCATGCGGCTGTAAACGCTGAGTTTTGACCAACGTTTGTTCCTACGAAGATCTATCCACACCGAAAATCCTAAACCACCAATGATAAATAAACCTGTGATGGTTAGGTTGATCACGGGATCGGCCACATAGGGCATTAGGCTGTCGGCACTGAGGGCAAAACCTGCGTTGTTAAAGGCGCTAATCGTATAGAAAAAACCGTGGAATAAGCTGGTTTGCCAGCCGAGTTCATGGCTCCAATGTACTGATAAAATCAGCATGCCTACGGTTTCAACCAACAGCGAAAACACAAATACGGCTTTGGCGGTTGAGACTAATGTCGATGTATCGGTTTGATTAAACGCCTCTTTTGCGACGGTTTGCTGCAAGAAGCCAATCTTACCGCCAAGGGCGATAAGGGTGACAATCGCAAAGGTCATCAAGCCTAAACCCCCGCATTGAATTAACAGCGCGATTATCACTTGGCCAAAGGGCGTGAACACACTTCCAGTATCGACGACCACAAGCCCTGTTACTGTCACCGCCGAGGTGACGGTAAACAGGCTTTGCAGCCAAGTAATGGGCGACACAGTGGCGATGGGCAGTTTAAGTAAACATGTGCCGACGAGGATTAACAGAGCAAAGCTTGCACTTAAGATAAAGGGCGGCGCGCCAAAGAGTTTTTTGCCGGTTTTAGGAGTGTGCTCTAGGGTGAGCGAAGGATGCCATTGAACCACCTTACACCAACCTTGGCGCGAGCTGTTTTAACTCGGCACGGCTACCGCAAAGGAATAGGGCATCTTCTGTGTGCAAGGTAAAATCGCTATCAATCTTGCTAAATACACTTTGCTCTCGTTTGACCATTAACGGCGCGACTTTGCCCTTAGGGCTGCGTTGCACGTTGATTTGCTCATCAGTGTTTTTCTCTTGCAAGCTCCCCAGCAGTTGGCCAACAGTGGCTTGATGCAAATGGGCTTTAATATGGATTTCAACAATATAGAGCCCATCGCCGATGGCGAGAAAGTTATTCACCATGGGATAGTTTAGCGACTGGGCGACGCGGACCCCCATATCTTCTTCAGGGTGGATAATCCGAGTAACATCGAGTTTAGACAATATGGTGTGGTGCGCCTTATTACTGGCTTTAACCCAAATATTTTGCACGCCGAGATTTTTCAGTGCCAGTGTGCACAGCAGGCTCGATTGCATATCAAAACCGATAGCGACAATCACAACTTCGCTACTGGCAAGATCGAGTTCCCTTAGCGACGCCTCATCTGCGCAATCGCAAATTACGGCTTCGGTAAGAACTTCTACATATTTTTCAACAGCTTTATGGTCATTATCGACACCAGTGACCGTATGACCTAAGTGGATCAGTTCTCGGCTAACAGCGACGCCGAAGCGGCCTAATCCGATGACAGTAAAATGTGCCATACAAACATCCTTTTACGATTTTTTTGAAAGTGTGGTTGATGATAAAAACGTTATTTTTGACTCATGTCAGTCAAGCGATAACCGAGTCCCGCTTCTGTCTTGATCAGCTGTTGCTCTGTGCTGTCGTTAAGCTTTTTGCGTAACTGACTGACCAAGATCCGCAGATAATGATTGTCATCGGTATGGGTTTCGCCCCAAATATCCCGCAGCAATTCAGTTTGTTTTACTAACTGGCCGGGGTGAGACATTAAGGTCTCAATCAGGGCGAATTCCTTTTTAGTTAAGGCGATTTCTTGCTGGTCGAGCCAAAGCTGGTGGGTACTTTTTTGCAGCTTAAGTGCGCCAAATTGCAGCACATCACTCAAGGCGGGTTCGTCCACTAAGTCGCGGACTAATACCTTAATGCGCGCGATTAACTCCCTGATCCCAAATGGCTTGCTGAGATAATCATTGGCGCCCGCTTCCAATAGGCGGATTTTCTCTTCCTCTTGATCGCGGGCGGTTAAGATAAGCACGGGCACTTTGTCATGCTGCCGTAGGGTTTGCAGCAAGCAGATGCCATCGCCGTCGGGTAAGCCAAGGTCGAGCACTAACACGTGTGGCCGCTGTGCTTGATATTGGGCGAGGGCAGAGGCAATCGAGGCGGCGCCATGATATTCAAAGCCTTCCGCTTCTAACGATATCCGCATAAAAGTGTGAATTTGCACTTCATCATCGACAACCAGCACCTTGTAAGCCATTTATTGCTCCCCCTTTTTAATCGGCAAAGCAATACGAATAAGACTGCCCTTAGCCACAGGTTCGGCGCTGATCTGGCCGCCATGGGCGGTAATTATGCCCTTAGCAACGGCAAGCCCAAGGCCTGCGCCGCCATCAGTGGAGGGATGCTGGCGATAAAAAAGTTCAAAAATAGCCTGCGCCTCTGCGGCGGCGATGCCTACGCCCTCATCTTGAATATCTAACCGCAGCATATCGCCCTGCTGGTAAGCTTTTACTGTGACGGGTTTATCTAAGGGCGAATAGCGCAGCGCATTATCCAGCACATTAAAAATGGCCTGTTCAATCAAAGAGCTGCTGATCATCAGTGGCGGCAGTTCGGCCTCGCTGTCGATAACAATTCGTGGCTGCGCGGCGGGAAAGCGGCCGATAGCTTGATGCAATACATTCATCATGGCGTCTTCACTCAGGCTGAACTTGAGTGCGCCGTGTTGTAACTTAGTGGCCTGTAACAGGTTTTCGATATATTGATGCAGACGATGGCTCTCGGCAGCCGCGCTATCAATCAGCTCAGTCTTTTGCGACGCACTGAGCTTAGGCATGTATTCCTTCAGGGTCGTCAGGGTGCCTATGATGGTCGAGAGCGGGGTGCGTAAGTCATGGGAAACCGACAATAAGATGCTGTTGCGTAACTGAGCCTGTTCGAGTGCTGCTTGTTGGCGGCGATAAAGTTCGGCTAATTTGCTGGTGGTCAGGGCGACAAGTAAAAACACAGTTAGATTGAGAATGTCCTCAAGATTGAACATCTGTAGCGAATAGCGCGGGGTGGTAAACAGAAAATTAAAGCTAGTCGCCTCAAACACAGCTGCAAAATAGGCAAAGTTAGCGTTGCATTGCAGGGCCACAGCGACCACGGCCAATTGTAAGATCAGCAGCACGGCTATGGTGGAACCAGCAAAATAATCGATAAAAGCACTGCTAAAAATCGCGATAACTAGCACTGTGCCGGTAAAAAATGTTGGGTGCGAACGCCAGTATTGAGTCATGGGAGCCGCTATGGATGAAGTCATGGATAGAAAGACGCATATAAAGAAAGTGTCTGTACTCTAGCAAAGCCATTTTAAGATAGCGCGTAAAAAATCCGTAAAATTTATAGCCCTGTGAGTGGCTTAGCGTGCAGTTTGCTCGGGCTGTTCTCGCGCACTCATATCAAGCTGCGAGCTAATAATCAGGCTTACCCCATAGACTCATGGGGTAAGCCATTCTAGGCGTGGGCCGTTATCGGATTGATGCTAATGGGCTAGCTATCAAGTATTTGCCCATCTATTTATCTGCCTAAAGATCACCAAGGTATCGGCGGTGGCACTAAGCGCTTACCGTCATAGCCTGGCACAGTATCAAAGCGTGGAGATCTGGCTTCCCAATCCGCTTGAGCCTTAGCGATTTCGTCTTTGCTGTGGCCAACAAAGTTCCACCAAATACTGACAGGGTCGGCCAGTGGTGCGCCGCCAATCAACAGTATGCGGCAACCCGCGTCGAGTTCGACCGTGACGCTTTCGCGTAACATCCCCAGATAGGCGAGATCGTTGTTGTTGAAGCTTTGGTCATCGATACGGAAAAAGCCTTCGAGTGGCATGAGGGCATATTCAAAACTCGGGTCGAGAGTCAGGGTGAGCTCAGTGTTTTCGGCGGCAAACAAATCCATCGCCACAATCGGCGAGAAGTGCAATGTGGGCGCCTGTTGATGCTGCCAACTGCCGATTAGGAGTGTGAAATCAACGCCCGCATCGTGCCACGTGGGGAGTTCGGGATAGTGATCGAATCTCGGCGCTGTATCTTTATGCTCAAGCGGCAGGGCAATCCACAGCTGCGCCGCGTGCATAGTGCTATGGCCAGCGACGGATTCTTCGGTGTGGGCGATACCGTGTCCGGCGGTCATCAAGTTAACTTGTTTAGGGCGGATCACTTGGGCGCTGCCGAGACTGTCCTTGTGCATGATTTCGCCTTCGAGCATCCAAGTAAAAGTTTGCAGCCCAATGTGCGGATGCTGGCCAACGTTTAGCTCAGGGCCGTCGGTGACTGGGCCAATATGGTCGAGGAAACACCAAGGGCCGATAAGACGACGCTCTTTTTGTGGGATCGCCCGTGCGACGGGAATGCCGCCGACATCACTGATTTTGGGGGAAATTCGTTGAACTTGAATGCGGCCATTTTCAATAGGGCATTCCTTAGGGCCACCATAAAACTGTGCTTGAACTTCACTCATGTTCGCTCCTTATTCCTTTGCGAGGACACACTTAGTTAGTGTTAGTCTGGCATGCTGAACTGGTTTCAGATCCCACCTTGCATTCGAGCCGAAGGTTTTAGCTTCGGGTATTCCCGTGGATTTTGCAAATCGACGCTGTCATATGGCTGGGTAATTGAGCTGTTAATATCGCCCTTGGATAACTCTGTTAACCCAATTCAAACGTGAATCTGTGACTGAGCCCGCGTGTATGGGAGTTTTTGCTGTCCTTTACTTTAGCAAGCCTGTATTTATGTGGGGCATTAGCGTTTGATGTTTTACTCGAGCCGTAAATAGCGGACGAGTTCAGGGTTAGTCTCGGTGATTTTTATCCTTCACGCGTTAAGTCAGATCTGCAAAATCGAGTCTATCTTTTATCGGTACAGGCGTTGGCGGCGACATTGCCAGCCTAAGCCGTAATCCATTCAGCATACTGCTTAACACTAACACAGATAGAATTCACATATAGAATTAGGCTGTCACTCAGCGTGATTGATTAAGGGGAAAGCGTGCTCGAAAATCAAATGATGTTACTGGCGGTATTTGAACGGGCGGCCTTGATGCTGATGACCTTGTTCTTTTTAACCCGCACTCGACCGTTCCAGCGTTTATTCCAAAAGCGTAATCACACCCCCGCAGAGCTGGTCTCTGTGGCGGCGATATTTTGCTTATTTGCGGTGTTTAGTACTTATACCGGTATTGAGGTTGAAGGTGCGCTGGTTAACGTGCGCATTATTGCGATTATTTCCGGTGGAATTTTATTTGGCCCTTGGGTCGGCATTCCCGCGGGCGTGTTGTCGGGGCTGCATAGATATTTGATTGATATGGATGGCGATACTTCTATCCCGTGTTTAATCGCCAGCATTATTGCTGGTCTAATGGCGACCTGGATTTACTACAAATGCCCCAAATCTAAGTTATGGATTTATGGCATTGTGGCGGGCATGTTGTGCGAAACACTGACCATGTTGTTGATTTGGCTGCTGACAGAGCCGCACCAAGTAGGTGTAGAGATAGTGAGCCATATTGCCTATCCCATGATTGCGGGCACTGTGTGTATCGGACTGATTATTAAGCTAGTGCAAGATCTCGATGATGAGAAAGAGCTCATTGCCGCCAAGCAGGCCAAGCTCGCGTTGGATATTGCCAACAAAACCTTACCTTTCTTCCGCAAAATTGACCGCCATGCCTTAGAGCAAGTGTGCGGCGTGATCCGTAATGAAATCCATGCTGATGCCGTGGCGATTACCGATACTCGCGATGTATTAGCCTATATGGGCGTTGGCAAAGATTACTACGAGGTCGATGGTCATCAAGCGATTAGCGAGATGACTCAAAGGGCGATAGAGCTAGATCAAAACATTATTAACAACGACTTACGCCAATATCATTTATCGGATTTTCATTCGGTCATCATAATTCCGCTGCGTGAAAACGGCACTGTGAGCGGTACGCTGAAGATTTATTATCGCAATAACTATCGGATTACCAGCTCGCTGCGGGAAATGGCGGTGGGCTTGTCGCAGTTGATTTCGACCCAGATGGAAGTGTCGCGCATTGAGCAACTGCAAGAGATGACCCGCAAGGCGGAGTTTACTGCGCTGCAGAGCAAGATTAACCCGCACTTTTTGTTTAATGCCCTCAATGCGATTTCTTCTTTGATCCGTATTCGGCCGCAGCAGGCGCGGGAGTTGATTGCCAATCTGGCCGATTATCTGCGCTATAACCTAGCCAAGGGCGATGAGTTGATTGATATCCAAGAGGAAGTCAAACAAGTACGCGATTATGTGGCGATCGAGCAGGCGCGCTTTGGCGACAAGCTTGAAGTGGTGTTCGATGTCGACGATGTGCATTTTTGTGTACCTTGCCTCTTGTTGCAGCCGCTGGTGGAAAACGCCATTTTGCACGGCATTCAGCCACGTAGTGCGCCGGGCAGAGTGACCATAGAAGTGAAAAAACTCGATGCTGGCATTCGCGTGGCCGTGCGTGACACTGGTTATGGCATCAGCCAGGAGGTAATAGATGGCGTCGCCGCGGGTCGCATAGAAAGCAGCAGTATTGGGCTAATGAATGTGCACCAGAGGGTGAAGTTATTGTACGGCGAAGGTTTACAGCTTAAACGGCTTGAACCTGGGACTGAAGTCAGCTTTTATTTACCGGAAAATGAGGCGCAAGTATGTTAAAAGCCATCATAGTTGAAGATGAATATCTGGCCCGTGAGGAGCTGGAGTATTTAGTAAAGAGCCACAGTGAAATAGACATAGTGGCAAGCTTTGAGGATGGCTTGGAGGCCTTTAAATATCTGCAGGATCACGAGGTTGATGTGGTGTTTTTGGATATCCAAATTCCGTCCATCGATGGCCTATTGCTGGCGAAGAATCTGCATAAATCGACCCATCCACCCCATGTGGTGTTTGTGACTGCCTATAAAGAATTTGCGGTAGAAGCGTTCGAGCTCGAAGCCTTCGATTATATTCTCAAGCCTTACAATGAGCCGCGGATCATCAGCTTATTGCAGAAGATTGAACAGGCGGGGCGACAAGCGCCAAAGCCGCAACATGAAGCGGCGAGTAATGCCAGTCGTACCGTGAATTTAGTCAAGGGTGAGCGGATTATCGTCACGCCCTGCGAGCAAATTTATTACGCCGAGGCCGATGAAAAACTCACCTATGTGTATACCCGCACCGACCGTTATGTGATGCAGATGACCATTAGCGAGTTTGTCAGCCGCTTGCCCGCCGAGGGCTTTTTCCGCTGCCACCGTTCCTATTGCGTCAATATCAACAAGATCCGCGAAATCGTGCCTTGGTTCAATAGTACTTACCTGATCCGCTTGCATGATTTGTCGTTCGAGGTGCCCGTTAGCCGTAGTAATATTAAGGCTTTTCGACAGCTGATGAGGCTGTAATTGTCATTCATTCCTGCAGATCTGTATTTCATGCCTTAATTGATCGGCGCGAATGGCATCTCTCTTATAGTGGACTCAATTCCTGATCCCCTAAAGCGAGATGCATCATGACTAAAGAGATGAACCGTACTCGGTACCTGACCTTAGTTGGTACTATTATCACCCAGTTTGCACTCGGCTCAGTTTACACTTGGAGCCTGTTCAATGCGCAGTTGGCCGTTAAGCTCGACGAACCCGTCAGCCAAGTGGCGTTTGTGTTTGGTTTGCTGAGTTTGTCTTTGGCCGTGGCATCTTCCATGGCGGGCAAATTACAGGAACGCTTTGGCGTACGTAATGTCACCTTAGGCGCAGGCCTGTTACTCGGCGTTGGCTTCTTACTCACTGCCCAAGCCAGTAACTTGATGATGCTTTACCTGTGCGCAGGGATTTTAGTGGGCTTTGCCGATGGCACTGGCTACTTGATGACCTTGTCTAACTGCGTGAAGTGGTTCCCCGAACGCAAAGGGCTGATTTCGGCGTTAGCGATTGGCGCTTATGGTCTAGGTAGCCTCGGATTTAAATACATTAACGTGCTGTTACTCGAAAACACTGGCCTTGAAACCACCTTCCAACTGTGGGGCCTTATCGCCATGGCGTTGGTCTTGTGTGGCGGTATGTTGATGAAAGATGCGCCTGCACAATCAGCCGCAAGTCAGCAAGCCGAAAGTCGCGACTTCACCCTCGCTGAAGCCATGCGTAAGCCGCAATACTGGATGCTGGCGCTGATGTTCCTGTCGGCCTGTATGAGTGGTTTGTATGTGATTGGTGTGGCTAAAGATATCGGCGAGAAGATGGTCGACTTGCCTGTACTGGTCGCCGCCAATGCTGTTGCTGTGATTGCTATGGCGAACCTCAGTGGTCGTTTAGTGCTGGGTATTCTGTCGGACAAAATCCCCCGCATTCGGGTTATTTCGCTGGCGCAGATCATCACCTTAGTCGGTATGGTGTTACTGTTGTTCATTCCTTTGAATGCAAACTTGTTCTTCGTCGCGGTCGCCTGCGTTGCCTTTAGTTTTGGCGGTACTATCACTGTTTATCCATCATTGGTGAGCGACTTCTTCGGCCTGAATAACCTGACTAAAAACTATGGCGTTATCTACTTAGGTTTCGGTATCGGCAGTATTATCGGTTCGATTGTCGCCTCGTTATTTGGTGGGTTTATTGCAACCTTTAACGTGATTTTAGTGCTACTGGTGGTGGCGTTAGTCATGTCATTAACCATTCGTATGCCAGAGCCCAAAACCCCTGCGTCAGCTAAGAGAGCGACTAAGAGTACGCCTCGCTTAGTGAACATGACGGCAGAATCGGTTTAAGCACAAACACTTAGTCCGGCTTAGCCAAAAGCTAAAACAAAAATCCGCAGTCAAATGGCTGCGGATTTTTTACTTTTTTATCACCTCAACAACAGGTAACTTGATAACCTTAAAGCGTTATTCAGGATGTGTTGATGTTAACGGACCCTCTTTTTTGGTTGGTGGCGATACCCGCAGTATTGATTACTGGGATTTCTAAATCCGGTTTTGCGGGTGGCGTGGGCGGCTTAACTGTCCCGCTATTGGCGCTGGCAATTGGCCCTGCTACAGCGGCGGCAGTCATGTTACCACTGCTGATTTATATGGATTTTTTAAGTGTGCGTTCTTGGTGGGGGCAACATAATCCGCGTCATTTATGGATCCTCTTACCCGCGGCGATTGTGGGCATAGTCATAGCCTATTGGTTGTTCGATCGATTAAGCGAAGATTACTTACGGGCGATTCTAGGCTGTGTGTCCCTCGGTTTTGGTTTGTATGGTTTGATCCTTGGGGATAAAACTCAAGCATTACCTTCACCTTTGGTTGGGCGCTTGTGTGGCTTAACCGCCGGATTTACGAGTTTTGTTGCCCATGCGGGTGGGCCGCCACTTAACGCTTATTTGTTGCCGTTGCGTTTAGCTAAGACGGAGTTTTTAGCCACTGCCGTGGTGTTTTTTGCGGTGGTGAATCTGGTTAAACTTGTTCCTTACAGTTTGCTTGGGCAGATTAACCAAGAGAATATTATCGTTTCTCTGTTATTGGTGCCGCTTGCATGGTTAGGGGTAAAGTTAGGTTTATTCATTCAAGATAAAATTGACGATAGGTTATTTAAATGCATCATCTTGATTTTAATGGTGCTGGTGGGTGTGCGTTTATTGTGGACGGCGTTATAGTTTTAAGCTTTAGGTTATATTAGTCTGCTAGAGTGCGCGGGTGTTGGGGCGTTTTGATCCCCAGCCGCCCTGAATTTACCTGATAAAAACTCAAAATTACGTTACTGTGAAATCTGCCTGCAATGAGTTTGAAGCTATGAAACGATTACTGATAGTTATCTTAGCCTTAGGCCTTGGCGCTTGTGCTAGCGCGCCAGAACCTAAGCCTGTGGTAAAGCAAGTTGAACCCGCCACGGTTTGGAATGATAGCAATATCTCCGAACTGCATTCTGAATGGCGCGGAGTACCTTATCGCCTTGGTGGTGGCACTAAGCGTGGCATAGATTGCTCGGCTTTTGTGTCTGTCGCCTATCAGAAGATGTTGGGTATGACCTTACCGCGCACAGTCGAAGAGCAACAAGCTTTAGGTAAACCTGTGCCGAGAAATCAACTGCGCAAGGGTGACTTGGTATTTTTCAAGACAGGTTGGAGCACACACCATGTCGGCATTTATGTAGGAGGCGATAATTTTCTCCACGTTTCCACTAGCCAAGGGGTGAAGATTTCGAGCTTGCATAACAGTTATTGGGCGTCTAAGTATTGGAATGCACGGCGGATTTAGCCCTTTGACCGTTTTTATCTTTTGAATGGCTCAACTTGCAGTGAGAATGCCTGAGCCAATCTCCCTTTATGGCATGTTTTTATCGGCCCAATGCTGCTTTGCTTTGGGGAAGGCGTTTGTCATCAATGAACAATTTTTAAATTCCGAGTGTTTAAACGGTGTTGCGCGAACCCCATCACGTTTTAGTCGCCCCCTTTTCCGAGCATTTATGCTATTTTAGCTGCGGCTTAAGGTCGAAGCTGTAGCGGCTTCTTCCATGCTTGATGTCGACAATTTTCACTTCGGCATGTTTCATTTCAACATCATTGGGGATTTCCTATGAGCAAAGCAAAAATCGGTATTGTGACGGTCAGCGATCGCGCCAGCGCGGGAATTTATGAAGATATCTCAGGCAAGGCGATTATCGACACGCTCAACGACTATCTCACCAGCGAGTGGGAGCCGATTTATCAAGTGATCCCCGATGAGCAGGATGTGATTGAAGCGACGCTGATCAAGATGGCCGACGAGCAGGATTGCTGTTTGATTGTCACTACGGGCGGCACAGGACCTGCGAAACGCGATGTCACCCCAGAAGCGACAGAAGCCGTCTGCGATCGCATGATGCCAGGCTTCGGTGAGTTGATGCGCGCCGAGTCATTAAAATTTGTGCCTACCGCCATTTTATCGCGCCAAACCGCAGGGTTACGTGGTGATTCATTGATTGTGAACTTGCCCGGCAAGCCAAAATCGATTCGCGAATGTTTAGATGCCGTGTTCCCCGCCATTCCTTACTGTATCGACTTGATGGAAGGCCCGTATTTAGAGTGCAATGAGTCGGTTATCAAGCCATTCAGGCCTAAGGCTAAGTAATCTTGCTATCGAGCCTGTAAAACAATAAAGCCACTGAAAATCCAGTGGCTTTATTGTTTGAGGAGCTTAGGATTCATAACTGATTAATCTGTTGCTTTAGCTCGTACTCTGGCTCTGTCACTATTTTTTCAAGTATTTGTATTCGCTCGATTAGTGCTTGGTTTTGTAGGTTGAGTTGAGTCACTTTGTCCTCAAGGTGCCTATCGTCTGCGGTGCCCACTCTAAGTTGGCGCGCCTTTAGATAGTGTTTAAACATTTCAGTGGCGCTGAGGCCAATAATGAAGGTGACCATAATCACCATTAAGACAAATTCGTTTTCCATAACAAACTCCCGTAGCTATTGAGTTTTTCAACTTGGGAGCGACTTAGTTATCGCCCTCAAGTTTGTCGGTTTAAGTTTATCGTCCCCAAGTTTATCAATCGAAGCGCCCTATAAACCGAAGATCACTTTTTCACTCTTGAGTGACCTTTCCATGCCAAAGGCGAGCAATACCGCAATGGCGAGTGTGCCTAAGGTCGAAACCAGTAACTGCAGCATGGGCAAGTCTTTACCTTTGATAAAGTCCATTAATGCCTGTTGCTGACCCGAGACGGGCAACCACTGCAGCATATCTGGCGCTATGTTGTAACTGGCGGCCATCGACAGGGCTAAGGGCACAAATAGCACCATAGTCAGATAGGACTGAGCCTCCTTAAAGGTTTTCGCCATAAAAGACACAAACAGTTGCAGACAAGCGGCCATTAACGCGACGGGGATGCCGACCACTAACATCAGTGCCATAAATTCCGTGGTGATGTTGACGCTAAAGCCTAATTCCTGCCATGGCACAAAGGCGTAGGCGATTTTAGACACCAGCAAGATCAGCACTAAACCGAGCAAAGCGAACAGGCTTACCGCAATTATTTTTGATAGCACTAATTGGCGAGTGGTCAGCGGATGGCTCAATAGCAGGGCTAAGGAGTTGCGTTCGCGCTCACCGGCACTGGTGTCGATCGCTAGGTTCATCCCCGAGATAAATACCGAGTAGATCATAGTGAAAATGGCGATACCTAAGATCATCCCGCCCTTCGAATCTGTGGTCGCTTGGTCGTGGACACTGACCTTCAGTGGCTGCATCACGCGGGGATCGATACCGCGGGCTATCAGCCGTAGACTGCCCATTTCTGTGCTGTAGGACTGCAGTTGCTTCTCGAGTCGGCGAATCGAGTTTTGCAGTTTTTCATTGGAATTATCGGCAACAATCGTGATCTCGGCGCCTTTACCTTGGTTCATTTGCGCGGCATAGTCTGTGCTGATGATAAGCTCTATGGCCTTAAGTTCACTGTCCTTAGCTTCACCGCTGTTAATACCTTTATTCGATAAAAAACGGACTAAATCCGGCGCTTTATCAGGGTTGGTAATAGTGATCTTAAGATCGTCTGGACTCGTTAGCTGACCAATTAACACCATAAACAGGCCGCACATGATCAGCGGCGTGCCGATGGCGTAATAAAGCCCCGCCATCACAGAGCGCTTATCGCGAGCGGCATCGATGAGTTCTTTACGAACCATAGCGATTATTTTATTCATACTGTCATTCCTTTAACCATGTTCTTAAATGTCATGCCTTTACATATCAAGGTTTTAAAGGATAAAACCTGCGGGCGTAATCTTTGCTGGGTCATCATGCCGCTATCCCTTCATCTGTGCCGATCAGTTGAATAAAGGCTTCTTCGAGTGAGTCCTTACCCGTTTGGGTGCACAGTTCGGTGGGGCTGCCAATGGCGACGACTCTGCCTTGGGCCATGACGATCACTTGGTCGCATAGCGCGGCGACTTCCTGCATCACATGGCTAGAGAACAGCACGCAATGTCCTTGATTCTTAAGGTCGATAAGAATGTCACGCAACAGGCGAGTGCTCATCACATCCAGCCCTCGGGTCGGCTCGTCGAGGATAATGTTGCTCGGGCTGTGGACGATTGCCTGTGCGAGGGCGGTTTTCATCCTTTGTCCTTGGGAGAAGCCCTTGCAGCGGCGATCGCTAATGTCTTCCAAACGTAATTTCGCAATCACTTGGCTGGTGGCTTCCTTGGCCTCCTTGGGTGATAAGCCGCTTAGCTCGGCAAAATAACGAATGTATTCCCGCGGCGTTAAACGTTCGTACAGACCAAAAGGGTCGGGGAATAGCCCGAGTTGCTGCTTAGCGCCGATAGGGTCGATGGCGACATCTATGCCTTCGATTTCTGCTTTGCCGTTATCGGGTTTCAGCAAGCCAAAAATCGTGCGTAAACAGGTAGTTTTACCCGCGCCGTTGGGGCCGAGTAATCCTGTGATTTGGCCGTTTTGTGCGACGAAGCTTAAGTCATTGAGCGCCTGCACGTCACCGATGCGTTTTGAAAGATTGGATACTTTGATCATGGCTTACTCCTTGGCCCCAGTGCTGGCTTTATCATCTGCGGTGGTTTTTGTGCTGGTCGCGTTAAGCGGTTCTACCGAGCTGGCATTCAAATAAAAGCTGCGGCGCACATCTTTCTTTAAGCATTCGCCGTCGAGATCCTTAACGGAACCCGAGCGGACCAGATCGGCGATCAGGTTATTAGCGCAGGATTGATAGGCTACGCCGTGGGTCGCATAGGGGGCGACAAAGTGTTTGGCATTGGTGAGTTTTTCCATCGCTAACTCGCCCCAACTCGGTGGTGTCGCGGGGTCGATTTCGCCGGATAACAACAAGGTCGGAATATCGCTGCTGATGGGCTCGCTAAAGCTGTCATCGACCGCGGGGACTTTCCATACATCACACGTGGCTTCTAAGCCTTCGAGCATAGTTTTGCCCATAAAGGAATGCTGAGCCTGCTCGCGCATGGCGGGCGTAATACGGTGCATATCTTCGCCACAGACCACGGATGCGTGCATACCCATCGCCATGCCAGCATTGTCGATAGTGAGGGAATACAAACCG
Organism: Shewanella sp. SP2S2-6; assembly: GCF_031931965.1. Lineage (NCBI taxonomy): Bacteria > Pseudomonadati > Pseudomonadota > Gammaproteobacteria > Alteromonadales > Shewanellaceae > Shewanella > Shewanella sp. SP2S2-6. The sequence goes on from NZ_JAUOEQ010000008.1 coordinate 26,806, forward strand.
AGTATGGGTTGGAAGTTGTGTTTCGCGGCTTGATGAATCGCATGGGGCACTAAGGCGCGCACATTGGCTTGATACAGCGCCATGCGGATGGAGCCGTAGAACTTACCGCGCGTCATGGTCAACATAGTCTTTTCACCTGTGACAGGATCGTAGACGTTTTCCATCACGGGCGCTTTGGCGAGTGAGGCCGCGACTTGGTCGAATTCGGCTTTCAGCTCTGGGAACTGGGCATGACAAGCGGTGGTTTCTTGGCAATCTTTAAAGAGTAAATCAAAGCCCCGATCAATCGATGCGCCGATTTCTAATACGCTTTGTTGCATCGGCACTATGCCGTCTAAGGTCACTGTGGCTAAGTGTGCTGGGTATAAACGCATGTAAAGCTGCGCCATACGCGTGCCGTAGGAGATGCCGTAAATATGCAGTTTTTTGTAGCCTAAATGCTGACGCACGGCTTCGAAGTCTTTAATCGCATTGAGGCTACCGTATTGGGTGACGTCGGCATCGATTTTGGCTAAGCATTTTTGGGTTTCGGCTAAAGTGTCGGCATTGTCATCATCGAATGACAGTGGAGATTGCGCGCCTTCATCACAGGTCAGCAGATTCGAGCGGCCTGTGCCCCTTTGGTCGATCAGCAAGATATCCCGCTGTTGGCGGACTTTGCTCAGCATGGCATCAAAACCCGCGGCATTGTCTATGGCCGATTGTCCTGGGCCGCCAGCAATGGCGAGTAAGGCTTCTTCATGGTTGACGTTTTTCACCGCAGGCAAGACCACGTAATGCACTTGGATCTGCTTGCCATCGGGTTTGTTGGGGTTTTCAGGCACAGTCACAAAACCGCAGTTTAGGCGATCGGATACACCTTCTACATAACAAGTGTCGGTGTTATTCGCTATGTTACTCGCGATATCAGCCGCTTGTGTCTTTTGGCTTTTTACATCACTCGCCCACGTCGCCGTACTTGCCATCGCCAGCATAAGTGTGCTGACGCTTAACATGCGCTTGCACCATGTGGCATTAGCGCCATGCAGTTGCCGAGTGGGCGAAGGGCGTTGAGTGGTTTTGCTTAACTTCCTGTGTGTCATGCTATCTATCATGCGCGCTTTCCTTTTTGCATTTCAGGACGAGTGTGTTAATTTAAATACCAGTGTATCGGTGTATCAATGTATTAATACAGTGTGTAAAGGCTAATGTTAGAACTTTTAAATGTCAACCCCAGCAGTGGCGAACCAATTTACAAGCAATTACACGAACAGGTCGTGCGTTTAATTGTGGGCGGTCAACTGCAAGTGGATGATGTCTTGCCCTCTGTGCGCCAGATTGCCGAGTATCTTACGGTGAATCCTATGACTGTCTCCCGTGCGATTCAGCAGCTTGTCGATCAGGGGTGGCTCGAACGCCGCCGCGGCCAAGCGACAAAAGTCGCGCTGCGCACTGAGACTATGGCATCGGGGGCGAGCATGCTCGAACCCCAGCTCGATGCTTTGTTATCGCAGGCTAAACAGTTAGGCGTCAGCCTGTCTGAGTTAATACAATTGATAAATGAACGCTGGCAAGACTAGCGTTAACCTACTGTCTATTATCGATAAATAGAATAAAAAAGGATGAAATTCGATGGACCAAGCGTGCACACCAATACTTGAATTTAGCCAAGTGAATAAAGTCTTTCGCGGCAAAGACGCGGGTGAAAAGTGGGCGCTTAAGGATTTATCGTTAACCTTGTCGGCGGGCATGGTGGTCGGGTTATTAGGGCAAAATGGGGCGGGTAAATCGACCCTAATGCGCTGCGCCTTAGGCGTGCTTACGCCGGATTCTGGCAGTATTGTTACCTTAGGCGAAATGCCCGAAAACTTAACCTCAAAGGCAAAGGAGCGCTTAGGTTATGTGCCGCAGCAACCTTTTGGTTATGAAGGGTTTACCATTGAGCGCGCCCTCGATTTACACCGCAGCTTTTATCCCAATTGGGACAGGCAATTAGAACAAGATTGGCTAGTACGGTTCGAGTTAGATGTGACCCAACAGGTGCAATGTTTATCTGTGGGGCAAAGACAATCGCTAGCCTTGATTATGGCGATGGCTTATCGTCCTGAGCTATTGATCCTCGATGAACCGGTCGCCAGTCTCGACCCGATTGTGCGGCGCAAATTTATGGTCGATTTGTTCGAGCTCGCCCTCGAATCCGGCTCCGCTGTACTGTTTTCATCCCATATCACTTCAGATATCGAGCGGGTTGCCAGCCATGTGGCGCTGATTAAACGCGGCGAATTAGTGCTGTTTAAAGAAATCGATGCTCTACGGGAACAAGTGCGTTTACTCACACTCGCGCCTGCAACAGTTTTGCCTGAGTCGGTCACTGTGCTCAGCCGTGTCGGTGATTCTGTACTGGTGGATTTAGGCGAGCACAGCGCGCCAATCTCGGGTGTATTAAAGAACGAAGCCCTTAATTTGGAACAGCTTTTTATGGAGCTACACAGATGAGTGCGCCAGAACTAAACATCACGCCGACAGCTAAAATGAAAGGCGCGCGGTTGATGAATTCATTTAAAGGCATGCTGCGTCTTTGGTGTTTTGACGTCGGCAGTGTGAGCTTTTTGGGTACTGGCTTATTGGGAATGGTCTTAGGTTGCATTACAGCGTTGCAGGGCAAAAGTGACAGTGTTGAATTGTTGTTTTGTATGGGAATCGTTTCAAGCTCGGCGGCGGTGGCGTGGCAACTTATACGTTTGATGGCGAGCGAGTGCGCTCAGTTAATTCCCCATTATCGTCGCCATATTTATATTCAAAGTGCTGTGGTGTTAACCAGCGTGTTTGGCATAGGCGTGTTAATTTGTTTGGCTCTGGGTTCAATGTCTAGCCTGTCCACCTTAGTGCTGGCCTTGGTGATGAGTTTTGCCTTTATTTACCTGTGTTTACTCAGCACTCAGTGGTTTTACGCTTCCTTTTTATTGTTTGTTTTAGTGCCGTTTATCTCCTTGATTACAGGTTATATTTCCCTATGGTTAAGTGCGATTGCACTGGTGGTATTAGGTGCGCTTATTGTCCGTACCTGCCGTGCTTTACCTTGGCGTGCTGAGGCGAGAACCGTGTACCTCAATGGCCTCGAAATGGGCTGGTTCTGGCTGCCAAATTTGCAATCGATGCGCATTTTGAGCCGCTTTGAGCGTTATCTGCATCCCACCAATTTTTTTATCGGCCCTATGCTGACGATTTTACTGCTGCTCATACCGGCAGTCTGTTTAGTACTTGGAGTGTTATCGCACCAATTCCATCAGAATTTCCCCGTGTTACTGCTGTTGGCACAGTTCAGCGTGATTATGTGTTCGTTGGTGCATTGGAGCCGAGTGCAGCGTTCGCGCTCGACCGAAACCTTATTACTGATGCCAGGATTTGATGGTCGAAAAGGACTCATAGCGGCTTTTTGCCGTGGCCAGCAACGACTGCTGAATGTGGTCGTCGGCATTATGCTGGCGTGTAGTCTGCTGCTGGGTTGGCTCAGTGGTGATCTGAATATGCCATTAGTGGGTCATCTGGTGCTTAGCACTTACTGGGCCTGCGCTTTGACCTTAGGTTTTGGCTGTATGTGTCGCCGAGTGTTGCATGTCACGCTCACTATGATGGTTGTTGCGGGACATTCCCTGTGGGTGTCCATCAGTCTTGCGTCTTTACGGGATGGCGGCAATCTAGGTGATTGGTTTATCTGGGATATGCTCTTAATGATACTTGGGAGCATAGTCCTGTTTTGGGGCAAGAAAACCCTCTGGAAGGGAGATGTCATTAGCGGCTAAACGGATATAGATTGCGATATTGGGACTTAGCTTGCACAAGATTAGAGCAAAAACTCTTAGTTTTTGGCTGGCCTTCAGGTAGAATGGCGCAAAAGCGGTACACTTGTAAGCTAAAAGGTGAGTCTCTTATGTCTCTCGATCAATATCATGTTATTCGACTATTACAGCAGCAGAGCGAGTCTTTAAAAGACGCGATAGCGCTGGAAGGTTTTGAAATGGCCGCTCCTTGGTATCAGGTGAGCTGGCAAGCCTTTGACCAAATTAGCAGTAAAATTGCACAAGTGTTGATCGAACTTGGCGTACAAGTGCAAGACCGTTGCGTTATTTTGGCGCAAAACTGCCCACAGTGGACCTGTGCCGATGTCGGTACACTTAAAAGCCGCGCCGTTGTGGTGCCGATTTACCCCACCAGTACCGTCGAGCAGGCGAGCTTTATCGTTAACGATGCCGCGGCGAAGGTTATGTTTGTCGACGATGCTAAGCAATATGCTATGGCCTGCGAGCTTCAAACCTTATGCCCAAGCCTAGAGCATGTGATTGTTTTTGATGCCAGCGTGGCACTCGCAGCCGACAAAGCTTTCCAGCATTGGCATTTAGATGCCCTGCTAGCGGGCGATGCGAAAGCGATGACACAAGAAGTTGAGCTTAACCAGCGTTTACAGGCGGCTAATCTCGATGATTTACTGACCTTAATTTATACCTCTGGCACCACGGGCGATCCTAAAGGCGTGATGCTGGATTACCGCAATATGGCCTCGACTATACGTCAACACGATCATATTTTGCCTTTTAAAGCTGGCGATGTGTCTTTAGCATTTTTGCCATTAAGTCATGTATTTGAGCGCAGTTGGAGTTTCTACGTTTTGTGCCGTGGCGGTCATAACGTTTATCTGCAAAATACCCAAAGAGTGAAAGAGGCGATTAGCGCCGTACGTCCACATACCTTGTGTGTGGTGCCGCGTTTCCTCGAAAAAGTGTACAGTGCCGTACAAGATAAAGTCGCCAAGTCAGCCGATGGCCGTAAGAGGCTGTTTGCTTGGGCTATGCGCGTTGGCGGGCGTCAGTTCGAAGTCGGCCAAGGTCGTGCTAAGGGCGGATTATGGTTATCGCTGCAATGGCGTTTAGCTAACAAACTTGTGTATAGCAAGTTGCAAGCTGTGCTCGGTGGACGTTTGAAGTTTATGCCCTGCGGTGGCGCGGCATTAGATGTGAATGTTGGCAGTTTCTTTCATGCGATTAATATTCCTGTACTTTGTGGGTACGGCATGACCGAAACCAACGCCACTGTGACCTGTAACACCTTGGACAATCGTGTTGCCGGATCAAACGGTAAAGTCCTACCTGAAATCGAAATTAAGCTGGGTAAGGACGATGAGATTTTAGTTCGTGGCGACACTGTGATGCGTGGTTATTACAATCGTCCTGAAGATACCGCTGCAGCATTTGAAGATGGTTGGTTAAAAACCGGTGATGCAGGGCGTTTCGATGCGAAAGGTAACTTATTTATTACCGACCGTATCAAAGAGTTAATGAAAACCTCTAACGGCAAATATATTGCGCCGCAACGGGTTGAGGGCGCTGTGGGTTGTTGTCCTTTTATCGAACAAGTGGCGATTATTGCCGATGCGCGTAACTATGTGACCGCCTTAATTGTGCCAGCGTTTGAGTCACTGGAAGCGTGGGCGAAGGACAAAGGGCTGAAGTATGAGTCTCCTTTAGAATTGCTGCGCCATAGCCATGTGGTTGAACATTTTGAGCAGCGCTTAAAGCAGTTGCAGCATGAGCTGGCGGGATTTGAACAGATTAAAAAGTTCACCCTCTTGCCTGAAGCTTTCTCGATGGAAGCGGGTTTAATTACCCCAACGCTTAAGTTGCGCCGCAAGATGATTTACCATAAATATGCCCATGAAATAAATGCTATGTATAACAACTGATTGTTAAGTTATTGTTGCTAAAGGCCGCTATTGCGGCCTTTTTTGTTTCTGCTACTTCCTGAAGCGCCTAACTTAGCTTAAAATTCGCCCCGTTTACTGGTGCGCACGAGGCGCAAGGTGTCGGTGTAAAGGATAGTTAAATGGAACTTTCGATTCGTCATTTATGCGCCGCTGTCGGTGCTGTGTTACTTTCTTCTTTTGCGGTCATTCCTGCTGCGGTGGCGGCGGATTTCGACAAAGTGGTTCACGGTCCCGTGGATCTTCCTAACGGCCAATGGCTCGATTTCTACCAAAAAGACCAGCACGTATGGAGCGAAATGCTCTACGGCGATGCGCCAGGCGTGCGCATTGACGATTACGGCCGCGCTGAAATTGTGGCAGTTTTTTACTATGATTTTGATAAAGGCGGCACTAAAGAAGTGATCGTCATGCTCAAGGATGAAGATGGTCAGCACCTGCGCGGCTATGGTTTTGATGGGGAAGAGCTGACTAAACTACCGCGCCTACAAGTTGTGCTCGATGAAGTGGCCCCAACCTTAACCACGTTTACCGTGGGCGGTGTCCGTAAAGTGCTAAGCCAGATTCCGCCACAGCAATACCGTATGACCTATGATGTTGAAGCAATTGAAGATCCTGCCATTAAAGCGATTGTCGATGGCTCAACTAAGCTCAGGCCAACCTTAGTGGGTTATCGAAATTCCGAAGGTTCACCCGTCGATGTAAAAACCGCCGTCGAGTATAAATTACGTTATCCACTGACTCGCAAAGATAAAGATGCTCAAGGCATTGAGCGCCAATACAGCTTAGTGACCACCTTTGATCGCAGTGGTTATAGCGAAGAAGACGGTAGTTTTGTATTGGTGAGTGTGGCCTTTGAGGCTGATCACTTCGACTGGCTTAAAAGCGGCGGCGCTGAAATCCCCCGCACAGGCCCATTCTACAATTTTATGAGCATGGGCATGGGTAGCACTTGGGCAGGGCTTGCGAGTGAAAGTCATTATGCCCAAGGTCTGCTCGATGGTGCCTATGTTGCTTACGATGGCCGCAATGGCAATGTGATGTATTCGGGCGATTACAAGCAGGGTAAAAAAGTCGGTAAGTGGATGGAAGCCGATAGCCGAGAAACCTATTGGGAAGGCGAATACCTTGACGGTAAAAAACAAGGTAAATGGATTACACAGTCGATATTCGATGAGGCCGATAACTTCGGTTTTGCCCACTACAATCAGGATGTGCTCGACGGCCCCTACGAAATTTATGCACTAGATTATGGCTCCAGCACCGAAGGTGCTAAGCAATTAATGGAAAAAGGCATTTATCGCAACGGAGTCAAAGACGGTGAATGGTTAGAGCAAGATGGGACGAAAGGGCGCTATGAACAAGGCGTAAAACAAGGGCCTTGGGTCGATAAAGAGACCCGCGGACATTTTCGCGATCAGGTCGGCGAAGGGGCTTACCTTGGAGGAAAACGCACTGGTCCTTGGATATTTAAAACCGAGAACGGGGCTCGTACTGAAGTGAATTATATCAACGGCTTGCGTCAAGGTGAGTCTAAATCATTCGACAAGAATAATCGGATGTTTAATATCCGCCATTATGAGCAAGGTAGGCTTAATGGTCAGAGTATTTGGTATTCCAGTCAGAATATTATGGTAGATATTTCTAACTATCGCCAAGGTGAGTTAGATGGCCAGCAAATGCGTTTTAACCCCCGGAGCAGTGAGCTGGCTGAATTAACGAGTTATAAATTTAATGAAGCGGTGGCGCTAAAGCCTTCGCACGATGAATGTATCATGCGTGAGAATCCCTACTCAGATGATTGTGAAGGGGTGATCAATAATAAAAGTGAAACAACCTCATCGATAAAACACGGCGAGCAGCGTGAATATCTCGACAGCGGCACGTTATATAAATTGTCCTATTACACTAATGGCGCCGTAGATAAAGAATATCAGTTCGATTCCAACGGCCGTTTAAAGTATATGAAGGCCTTTAAAGCGGGTAAGGAATACGGCCCAAGTATCAGTTATTCCACAGATGGTGGATACTCACTCTCTCAATATGGTCAGCTGGTGAATAACCGTCTCTCTGGCCCCCATTACAGCTTCTATCCGAATGGCCAGTTAAAGCATTTTTGGAACTACTGCCAGCAAGAAGGCGAAACCTGGAACGGTGAACCTTACTACTGGGATAACGCCATTGCGCGCTGTGGTATACAGCGGGAGTACTTTGATAATGGTGCCGTGAATTGTATTGAAGAGTTAGATAGCAATTATGCCGTGGATAAAGTGTGTTACGACTCTAATGGCCAAATCGCGCAAGAAATGCTGCGCATCGATGAACAGCATGTGGTCCATAAGCGTTATATCAAGGGGGTGATCTATCAGGAAGACCCAGGGTTTGCTGCTCATTCTAAAATGGTCAAAGGTCGCACTATTTATCACTTAGAAAACCCAAAAAGCCATGGCGTGTTTAAGTCCTACAATAGTGGCAAGTTAGAATATGAAAAAATTTATGATATGGGTAAGGCAGGATGCATGAAAAAGTATGATGCCAATGGCAAGCAAACGGCAGAAACTGCCAGTTGCCAATTCTAAGGTCTAGATTTGTTTAGCCTTTAGGGTCTGGTAGGCTTGGGATCAAGGATGAATTTGGTGCGGGTAGCTTAATCGCGATAAGCATTAAATTCATCAGTTTATAGAATAACAATAAAAAGGAAGCCCGAATGTCAGTTACCGAATACAGCCTCGAAATCCACCCAAGATTCACAGAAACCGATGGCCTAGGCCATATCAATAACACAGTGATCCCCGTATGGTGCGAAGCCGCGCGCACACCAATCTTCGAGATTTTTAATCCAGAGTTGGATTTACATCAGTGGAATCTTATCGTGGCCGGCTTTACCGTGGCCTTTATCGCGCCGACTTATTACGGCAAAAGCGTTACGGTGAAAACCTATGTCAGCCGTATCGGCAACAGCAGTTTCGAGCTGACGCAAACCTGCTGGCAAGCCGGCAATAAAACCGCTGAAGTGAAAACTACGCTGGTGCATTACGACTACAGCTGCGAAAAGAGTCGCCCTATTCCTGAAGATATCCGCGAAATGCTCGCCAACCTGAATGGTGAAAGTGCTTAATCTTTCCCGTCTCTCGGTCAGCGCAATTGCAATTGCGCTGCTGAAGCGTTAATTTGTCGACCCGTTAACTGTGATGCAGATCACTTATCTGTATCGCCTCATTTTTATCGGTTCGGATTAACCATGAGATTCTATTTTACCCGCATGCGCTCGAAGGACATTTGCCCACCAAGACAGCCACTTAAAAAGATTGTGTGGTCATGGGTTGGAGCTTTCTGTGGCATTTACTTGGTCGCGAGTCTCGCAAATTATATGAGCGAAAACCTCGTTGGCACTATGTTTGTGATTGGTTCATTCGGCGCTTCAGCTGTACTGGTGTACGGCGCACCGCTGGCAGAGTTTTCTCAGCCGCGTAACTTGATTGGCGGCAGTGTGTTATCGGCCTTAATTGGGGTCGCAGTGTACCAAGTGTGTGGCGATTATGTGGTGCTAGCCAGCGCCTTAGCAGTATCCCTGTCTATCGCATTCATGTACCTGACTCGCACTCTGCATCCACCGGGCGGTGCAACGGCACTGATTGCCGTGATAGGCGGTGAGAACGTACATCAACTCGGCTTTCTCTACGCGTTAATGCCAGTATTTCTCGGCTCAGTATTACTCTTACTGGTCGCGCTGGTGGTCAATAACCTCTCCACCGATCCCAAGCGCCATTACCCTGTGTATTGGATTTAACCTATATAAGGTCAATGTGCTGAGTCATTACCTCGATAAATTGGCGGCTTTTTGGGCCAATTCAATTAAGCTTTGTAAACCCGCGTTAGTGATTGACCTTTAGCCTTAGTCGTCATTTTCAGAGGGTAATAAATTGCCATCAGCTTGGGGTTTACAAGGAGTGTTAGTGAAAACAGTGTTAGTGAAAACAATGTTTGTGGGAATCTTGTGTGGTTCATGTATCGCCGCTCACGCGGAAGTACCACAGCTAGATTTGGGTGATATCGTCGCCCAAAAAGTAAAATCGGATATCGCCAGTGCCATGGTGTTAACCGACGCCAGTTTGATCTCGCTCGGCATTATCGATTTTGATCCAAATAAGCTCATCGACTTTGGCAAAATAGATGCAGGCAGCGAGGCCTCGCTCGAGCGTCGTAAGTCACATAAATCTTATTCATTGCCTTGGGAAGGAAGCTGGGAGCAAGTTACGTCCGAGTGGCAAACCGCTACCGCAGCAAGATTCTCCTATATAGATGCCCACCAAAAAGTCGCATTAAGCACAGAAAATGCCGAGCTTAATGTCCAAGATGACAGCAGTTTTCTCCTATTTGCGGAACAAAAGTGGCGTTATCAGTTAACTGAGCATTGGCGCTTAGTCCTCGGGGCGGGAGCCCAAATGGTGTGGTACAAAAACACCTTCGACTTTCGCGATCCCTTTATCCAGCAGTTTCAAAGCCAATTAGATAAGCAGCTCACTAATACTTCGTACGCCGCCCTGATGGCGGACCCATCGGTTCAGTTTAGCTATACCAATCGCTTATGGGACTATAAGTGGGAGTTTATTTCGACCTTCCGTTATGGTTTTGGGCAGACCTTGTTTACAGATTCGGATACTCAATCGGTATCGCCCGAAGTGGGGCGCTTAAGTAATGCTGTGATCATGCATGTCGATTTGCCGAGCGTGTGGAATAACCGCAATGAGATGCGGTTGTTGTTAAAGCGTATCGATTTAAGCGGCGACAGCGTCGAGGCAATGGGCACTCACAACTATTACGAATTTGGCGCGGGATGGATTATTGAAACCCCGTCAATATCGGACTGGATTGCCAATATTGGTATCGGTATCACCATCAATGTGAACAGTGGTCTCAGTGGCGGTGGCGTGGTATTGCTGTTTAATGAAGAGTTGTAACGTGAAGATACACAAGCGGCCTGTTTATCTCGGCCGCAGATTATTGCTATGTGCTTAGTCTTGTTGATGTTGGCGTAAAATCGCCAATAGTTCAGGGCTCAGTTCGGCTTTAGTGCCGGTTTTAAAGTTAAACATCACGGCGACTGAAGTACCTAAGGTGGTTACTGCCTGCTGCTGTTTACTGAAAGCCTGATAATGCATGGTAAATCTATCGCTGTGAATATCGCTAATGCTGACACTCACTAATAGAGTATCGGGGAAGGTCACTGGGCGTTTATAGCGGGCCTGATTTTCGCTGATCACCGGGCCAATACCTGATTTATACAGGGTATCTAGCGGGAAGAGGCGATTGAAAAAGTCGATACGGGCCGTTTCAAAATAACGGAAATAGACGACGTTGTTGACGTGTTGCAACGCATCCATTTCGCCCCAAGCCACGGGGATTTCGGTCACTATAGGGTGCTGTGCGAGAAACTTTTCCATTGTGTTTTCCAGTGTGTTTGGCATTGAATTGCCGATCTAAAAATGCGAGTTGAAACGCTCGTTTAAGATGGTCAGACTAGCAGCATAAAGAACAAGCGACAAGCCATAGCGTTATAGGCATTTAGCGATAACATTAAGCGAAACAAGGAGCAGTGCATGATTAAACGAGTCGGAAACACCCATATTCAAGCTGAACACCAAGCGTCTTGCCACTGTGGCGCTGTTGTTTTGCAATTATCGCTGCCCAATGGCATCGAAAATCCGCGCCGCTGCGATTGTTCTATCTGCCGCCGTAAGGGCGCGATTGTCGGCTCTGTACCGCTGGCAGGGATCAAGATCCTCAAGGGTGAAGAGGTGCTGAAATGCTATGAATTTAATACCAAAACCGCCAAGCATTACTTCTGCTCCGTTTGTGGCATTTACACCCATCACCAGCGGCGTTCCAATCCCCATGAGTATGGTTACAACATTGGTTGCCTCGAAGGGGTCAATCCATTTGATTTAGACAATGTGCCCACGAATGATGGCGTTAACCATCCTGCGGATCGTTAGATTATGAACATAGGTCAGTTTGCTGCACTCACAGGTTTGTCGGCGCACACGCTCAGATATTACGAGAAAATCGGCCTGCTGCAGTCTGTGGTGCGAAATGTGAGCGGGCACCGCGACTATGCCGCGAAAGAAGCAGAATGGATTGGGTTTATCAATCGCTTAAAAGAAACGGGCATGCCGCTAAAGCAGATTTTGACCTATGCCGAGCTGCGTGCTCAAGGCGATACAACCGCAGGACAGCGGCAGCAATTACTTGAGCAACATGCCGCACAATTGGCTGAGCGTATTCGCCAAGAGCAGGCGCATCTGATCGCCCTCGAGCAAAAAATCCGCTATTACCAAACGCATTTCAGTGATTAAGCTTAGCGATTCCATTTAGCCACCTATTTAGCGATTCGGTTCAGTCGCTCAGTTCTGCATTTAAATCCTAATCGATTAATATTATTCGCTTTTATCTTTAGCTGCTGTATTCCTGCTTCAATCACAGGGCTACCTGCATTATTCATCAATCAGCCGTTGACTTAGAGTTAACTCTAAGGCGTAAGCTGACTTCTGTGGTCAAATCCTAAGGAGTCAAAATGAGTAATCAAAGGTATGTGCAGGGCTTAGCTAAGCTGACTGAAATCGACGGCGAAGCGGGCGAGAAAGTGATCAACAGTCTGGCAAATATTTGCCCCGACTTGGGCAAGTACATTATCGAATATCCTTTTGGGGATATTTATCAACGTGAAGGACTCGATCTTAAGACGCGTGAGTTAGTCACGGTCGCGGCGCTCACAGCGTTGGGGCATTGTCAGCCGCAGCTTAACGTCCATATTAATGGTGCGTTGAATGTTGGTTGTGCACCGCAGGAAATCGTCGAAGTGATACTGCAAATGTCTGTTTATGCTGGCTTCCCCGCAGCACTGAATGGCATGTTCGTCGCGAAAGCTGTCTTTGCCGAGCGGGAGTTAAATGTCGTTTGAGTCTATTCTGAGTTAGGTTCATAACACTTCATTGAGGCGATCTTAAGGTCGCTTTAATTGTACTCATAGCTATTACTTCTAAATCCCTTTAAACGATATGTCTGCTCCGCGTCATCGACATAGAATCTCGCGGGAGATTCATTTCGCCGCTAAAGGACGATTCGGCAAGTTTTGTTAGTAAATTGCCAAAGTTAGTCGCTACACTGGCATAAGTGACGCGAGTGTCGCCATAGATTTTGCAGCTTACATCGGCAACTCAAGCGTGTCTTAATCGCAACCGGAATTTAAAATTATAATGAATTTAGGTCGTTACACTGAATCTGCCCGCCAGCACTTACGGCAAGTCATCAAGCCTTTGCCTAGCGAGCTCCAGCTAGGGTTGAGCAAGTTGTGGCGCTACCTAAGCCAAGGGTTTGCCAAGTTATCCTTTGCGCAAAAGCTGTATCTTATTGCCTTGATATTGGCCTTTAGTACTGACTTGATGGGTGTGGTCGCCGTGATTGCGGTTATCGCGATGGCCATCGAGTTTTGGCCCGTGTTCGAGCGGGTCTGGCACAGTTTGGCAGGCAAGGCTGTGTTGTTGCTGTTTTACGCCATTATTGCCAACTTTGCCTTAGGTTGGTCTGGCGCCATAGTGAACGAAGTGGTCGGGGTGTCGGCAAGTCATCTGGATTACACCCATAACTTAGCGATTTTACTCTATATGCCCGCTTGGTTTTTAATGGTGAGCGCAATTGTGCTGCTGGCATTGCAGTTGATTATCCCCATCTATTTAGTATTAATTTTTTTGCTTAAACCTTTGGGTGTCAAATCATTACGGATCACCTCACATACATCCTTTCGTAAAACGACCTTTACGATCCGTATCGTGTTGGCGGCTGTGGTCTTGTATCACTTGAGCTTACTGATTGATTTAGAAACCCGTCTTCAAACCTCGTTTGCGGACTTTATTACAACAACCCAAGAAGCCTCTGAGCATAATCCCGTTGAGCCAGCATTAGGGCTTATGCCGCATACGACCGATGTGCTGACGGCACCGATTGCTGAGTTAGCTAAGATTAAGCCCGAGCTTGAAGCCGACAAACCGGCTGACAAACAAACCGCCGATGAGCGCGAAGAAGCGGAACGCAAGCAAACCTATGCGTCGGTGCGGGCGCAATATCAGTATCTCGTGCGGCAATGGTTAGCGACGTTTGCCTTTGCGCTTGAAGCTAATAGCCGTTCGCGTTGTGAGAAGCCCGCCGAATCGAATGTGATCGAGTTGAATGACTATGAGATTTTGCAGATCACGCCGGATAAGAAAGCGGATTATGGTTATCGTTTTGAAGTGAAAAAGTGTATCTCGGCCGCGTTTCCGCTGACTGAAAAGGGTAAATAAGCAGACCCATAAAAAAGCGACCATAAGGTCGCTTTCATTTTTGGCTAAATCAGCTTGGCTGAGTTAGTCGACTATTGCGTTCTCCAACAATCACGTTATTCAATCAGCAACTCATCGAAGCTGCTGATTTTACGGAACTCACCAGTGCGCTGTGTGCTATCGCGTACCATTTGGCAGGTCATCATGCCTGCAGCGTCGGCAGCCTTTAATTCTTCAATCACATCAGACACAAACAGCACTTGCTTAGGGCTTAAGCTGATAGTGTTGAGGATATTGCAGTAAGCCTGTTTATCTAATTTGTTGCCTGTACGGGTGTCGAAATGGCCGTTAAACATCTCAGTTAAATCACCGCCGTCACTGTGGCTGAATAACAGTTTTTGCGCATCAACAGAGCCTGATGAAAAACTGTAAATACGCAACTTTTGCGCGCTAAAACGTTTCACCGCTTCAATAAAGTCAGGGAAGATATGGCCCTTAAATTCGCCATGGGCGTAGCCTTGCTTCCAGATCAAGCCTTGCAGAGTTTTGAGTGGTGTCGCTTTACGATCTTCGCTGACCCATTGCTGCAAAATTTCAGTCACGCGTGCTAAGTCCGCATCTGGCTCTAGGGCGATATCTTTAGTGTCACAAATACAGTTTTCAACCAATACATTGTGTTGGTTCTGTTCTAAAAAGTCTGGCAAGGCTTTGACAGAATAGGGGAATAGTACATCTTGGATAAAGTTTAGGTCTGTCGTGGTGCCTGCTGTGTCTACGACTATGGCTCTGATACCCATAATGTTTTGATACTCCACAATATGTTGGCTAAAAAATGCAACTCCGATCCTAAGCGTTATTGGTGAAATTGGCTAGTCTATTTCGCGAGTCTTACCACCGCCATCACAACCAAAATGGGAATGGCTAATATTAGGTATGTGTTTGGCGAAAGGGTTAGGCCGTGATATCGGATTTACTTTCAAGAATACGGGTGTTAACTTCGGCTGATACTTATATAGTTGATTTTCAAGGAATGAAATTTATGCGTACGCTATTAATTCTGCTGGTGATTTACTGCTTTGCATTCTTCAGTGTGTCAGCAAATGCCGATAATACCTTTCCCGCTCAACCACAGATGTTAAAGGTCAGTTCGAGCCTGTTAACTGAGCCTGCTGACTTTAAGGTGACATTACCAGCGAGTTACCAATCGAAAGCGGATAAACGCTATGTGGTGCTGGTGGATTTACATCCTCGTAGCCATGGCTATCTCGCTGGAATGGAAGACTGGATGAGTCATAACGGTGGCTGGCCTTGGCTGGAAACCATTATCGTGACGGCGCCAGATGGTCATGCAGGCTTAGGTGAGTTAAAAACTTTAGCCATTATGCAGCAAGAAAATCAGCAGTTTTTGGATTTTATGGAACAAGATCTACTGCCCGCCATCGACAAACAATATCGCACAAATGGTTTTCGGATCCTTAATGGCTTCACTGGCAATGCCACTTTTAGCCTCTACACGCTTTTGAATCGCTCAAGCTTATTTAATGCTTACATCGCCGCAAGTCCGGTACTGGATGATAACTACGCTTTTGTAATGGCAGATGCTGCAAAGAAGCTCGCAGGGATGAAAGGGAAGCCAAGATTCCTTTTTATGAGCACTAGCGACAGTGATTTCGAACAAAATCAGTTAGCTGACTTTGCCAAGCTTGAAGCCATCATCAAAGCGAACGCCACGGATTCTCTCGACTACCGCATCAAGCGCTTCGATGGCACTTACTATATGACGCAACCTATTTTGGCGACGGCTTATGGTATTGAAGCTATTTTTAGCGATGTACACCAAGTGCTTAAGCCTGACTCGACCATATCACGTCAAGGCGTAGCCGCTATTTTGGCGCATTATAAAACCCTGTCGAACGACAAATATGGTTTTGATGTGCCCGCTATCGATTCGCTTATCGCGTTGGCACGTTCCTTCGAGACGACTGATCCTGCCAAAGCTATCGACATTTATCTGCAAACCTTAAAGGCGATCCCAACAGCATTCGAGGCCAGCCATGCATTGGCAAGTGTCTATGCGAGCCAAGGTCAGCGAACTGAAGCGATTAAGTATGAAAAGCAAGCGCTTGAGTTAACGGACCATCCATTCTTCCAAGACAAATACCGTAAACAGTTAGCTGAATATCAGGCGGATAAATAAGTGAATTAACATTTGGCGCTTGCGTTTTACCTGTTTGCTCACCGTATATCGCGCACGGGTTTGTGCTAGCCATAAGACTATGGTCTTAATAGCTAAGGGAAATTTTGGCTGTTATTGTAGTTACAGTCCCTTTTCTATCCTGTGGTTTCTATGCAGTGGTTTTTTGGGAGATGAGACTGCGTATTTTCAGCTGCGAATAGAGAGAGATAAATGAAATATTTACCCGCATTTGGTTTTGGTATCTTATTAGCGTTATTGAGTTTTATCAGTTTCTCATTAGTTGCTAGCGCGGGTTATATGCTGGATATGTTAAGTGCAGTGCCCAAGATTACGCCGAACAGTGTGGAGTACCTGCTGTTAGGGGCTCACGATGCGAGTTTGCTGATATTGCTAGCAGGTTTAGTGCTTTACGCTTACCACAGGATTTTCCCTCAACTTCCCTTCGATTGGTTCACCGCTGTGTTTATCCAAATGCCACTGGGTTTAGCTGTGCTGGCGTTAGATGGTTTTAGCTTAAACCTATTATCATTCAAAGGTTTTGCGCTGACGCTGACCACCTTAGCCGCTTCCTTTGGGGTGTTAGTCATCTTTTGGTTGTTGCAGCGTAGAGCTAAGCGTTTCGAGGTGAGGTTGAACTAAAAAGTTGAGAAGCCTAAAAAATTATATTTATCATATTCTTACTTGTAAGTTTAGGCCATTAAAGTTGTTTCAATGGCCTTGATTTTGTGAATTTACAATTTAGTTAGAAGATAGTGTTCGTTGATGCATTTTCTAGAATTGATAACTGAGTGCCAGTTTGTAGTTACGTCCAGGTAAGGTTTTTTCCTCATCATCAGGCCAAACTGAGTAATTCTTATCCATAAGATTCTCAATACCAGCCCTGAGTTCTAGGCTCGCTAACCAAGGCGCCTGATAAGTTAGGTATACACTGTGAAGCTGATAGCCTTCTGCGTCCATCCCTCTTTTGAGTTGCGCTTCGGGAAGGCGATTCATATCCATTGCAAAACTCGATGTCCATGACAGCCTCAGCTGTGATATCAGCTGCCAGCTAATTCCTAGATTGATTTTATCTTGGGGGGCGCGGTTGTAGGGCTGGCGAATATCTTCAATGGTACCTAGGTAGAAGTTGGGCATGCCCTTGACATCCATCTTCACTTTGCTGTAATTAGCAAAAATATCAATATTATTATATTGATAGGTCAATTCTGCCTCGATACCGTTTGAATAGAGCATGCCAATATTTTTACTGGAATAATCTCTGTGTGTGGCTTCTGTTGGGGAAGCTGGTACTTTTTGGCCATCGATAATTTTGTACATATAAGGCGCAGTGTCGATATAATTTTCGACTTCGGTATCAAACCAGTTTAGTTTGAATAAGAGCCGATCGGCATAAGCAAGTTCGTTGAATACTAAGCCAAATCCAACTTCATAGTTACGGCTATTTTCGGCTTCTAAGCCAGGTTGCGGTTCGCTGTAGCATTGTTTGCTTGGTCTATGACAAATCCATTCATCTTTCTTGTATAGCTCCCTTAAATTTGGCCCTCGAAAGCTTTCAGTATAGCGACCATATAGGCGCAACCAGTCAGTCGGACGAATGGTTAAGCCTGCATTAGCTGACCATGCATTATCACTATTCTCACCAAATTGTGGATAGTTATCTGATTCATTTTGGTAGGAGTCAAAGCGAAATCCCGCTTCTGTGCTCAGCCAAGTACTGTAGTCAGATTCATGTCTTAGACCAAGAGCGAAGGTTTCTCCTTGGCTTTTACCATAGTAAGTGCCATTGGTATTCGTGAGGCGATTAAATTCTTCGTCTTGAAATTGGCTGTAATCAAGATTGGTAAATAGAGTAACTTCACCATGCCAATTATTAACTTCATGGCTTATGCCATTACTCAAGTTAAGGCCGAAGCTCTTATCCTCAAAAGTATCATTTTTATCGAATTGATATTCAGTTGGGCTGAGTATGATCTTGCCTTGCTGTTCGCGAACTTTTTGGTAGTCTTGATAATAGACTTGTGCTCGCAGATTGATCCAAGGGGAATGGCTATCGAGGTGATAGGCTAATGACTGACTTAAACGCTTACCCGTTTCACTTTCGTTTAAGGGTTGATCCATCCAATTGGTGTTATTACCAAAGGGGAGTTCAGCTATTTTGGACTTTGTGTAAAAGGTATCCGAGTCGAAACGACCTATTGGAGTTTCCAAATTGAGTTTTAAGCGCAGGTCATCATTTTTGCCATCATTTTTTAATATTTCAGTTTGACCTCTAAGTGAATCTTCATCATCCCTTGGATTAACTTCAACATCGCCAAAGGTACGTCTATTGGCATGCAATGCGATACCTAAATCTTCAGTTGCATAGTAAGCGGTAATTCCACCGCGCCGCATGGAGTCGACATCGCCCATACCAGCTCTTACTAAAACGCCTGCCCCCGCGTTTCCAGCGGTATAATCCCACGCATTTTTAGTGACAACTTTAATTTGTCCCCCTATAGCACCGCTTCCCGCTGATATGCCGTCGGCTCCACGAGTGACTTCTACTGCTTTAACGACACTGGGGTCTAAATCGAGCGGGCTAATATAACCATTAGTATTGCTTCCATCGCTATACTGTTTGTAATTTACCCCGTCAACTTGGAGGTTAATCCTTTCATTTCCAAAACCGCGAATACTGATATCCCCCATAAGAGGCCTATCGTTATTATTTACACTGATGCTTGGGGTTTGCATTAATACATCGGTCAGCTCGGACGCTTGGGTATCTTCGATATATTTATCAGTAATAACAGTAATAGACCTAGGGATTTCAAGTGCTTTTTGTTTTAAATCGAGTTTAGTTCCAATAACTTGTATGACCTCTAGTTTAGTGGCTTCTTCTGTCTTCTTATGGATATCTTCTGCAACTGCGTGGAAGGATAAAAAGGGAAGTAAAGCATAATAGAGAGGAGAATATGGATGAGCTTTCATACAACTAAGTCCTTTTATTGAGAGGCTTTAAAAATCGCAGAGATTCTAAGCTTGTAACGCATAAATGCAAACGATTCTCATTTAATTTACATTGTTCAAACAAAGTAAATGTGTTTTGTATGGATGGTTTTATATTTTATAAGATGAGGGATTGCCGAGTTGAAAATGGACGCTGGATTTTAGGATTGAAATGCCTGTGAGGCTCTGAACTAAATTAGAGATTTAATGTGATTGGTATTACTTATTGTTTATTACTAGTAACTGTTTCCAACAGGCTGCTTAACTGTTTTTCGGTCACTAAATTATGTAAAATCATTGGCCTAAATGGATTTGAATCGTAAGAGTAGGAGCCAATGAGTTCGATTAAATTTGATATTCCCGAAGATCACCGTATTGCTTTTCAGAAGTATTACAAACAAAAAGTCGCCCCTAAATGCGCACCGTTTGAAGCTAAACGTGAAGGCGTGAACCAAAGGCGGCGTGAAAATGCCAAGTTCACTACCCCAATCTACTACATAGGTATCACTATTATTTTGGGCGCCTTCGCCGGGCTGCTCGGGGTCCAGTTTATGCTGGTGCCTATGGATTATTTTGTGCCTTTGATGATTGTCGCGTTCTTGCCCGCTCCCGTGATAGCGTTAGCGGTCATTGCCTCGGGTAAGGAAAGCAATGAGCTCTATAATGCCGCCTTTGAAAAACTCTATCCCATTAGCCTTAAGTATTTTGGCGATGACTTTGCGCTAACGAGGGAGCCTAAGGTCGATTTCTCTCCCTTCCTTGAGTTGGGGCTGCTGCCTAAAACCGATAAGCAGTATGCGCAAAATTGCCTTAAGGGAACCTATAACAAGGTGCCGTTCCAGTTTTATGAGGTCGATGCTTATAACACTAAAGCGAACGATAATGGCTCGGTTCAGCGGGAGATCATCTTCAATGGTGTGCTACTGGTTTGCAATATTCCTAAGCGATTCAATAGTACTACGCTGTTAGTCACAGATAAGGGCAGTTTAAAAAATCGCCTTGAGGGTTTTAAGACTAAGCTGTCGCGCGTCAAGCTTGAGGACGTAAGGTTCGAGCGGCGCTTTGAGGTTTATAGTAGCGACCAAGTCGAGGCGCGCTACTTACTCAATCCCTTGATGATGGAAAATCTGTTGGCTTTGAGCCGCGAGTTAAATGCCGAAGTTGAAGCCTGTTTCTATCAAAAACAGTTGCTGATTAAGATACCGACAAAACACCACTTCTTTATTAATCAACTCGATTTAGATCGCCCCATCGATTTTAAGCGTAATATCGAGCAAATGTTTACCGAGTTAGGTTACACCTTCTCAATAATCAATACTTTAAAGCTTGATAAGCATACTGGGCTCTAGTGCGTTAGGTTATTAACGAATAAGTGCATGGTATCTATTGGCCCTAGTGTTCTAGGGCTATTTAGCGTCAGTACAACTTTGCTGCGGTAGATATGTTCAGCGCCTACTGTGAGCGGTGAGTCAAACTGCATAGGCATGGAAGCAGGTACTCAAGCTACTGAACACGCTGTTGATCGCTAATGGGTTGGGTCTATGCTAGCCGAGCTTTTCCTTCGCTTGAATCATATCAATCACAATCTTCAATATAGCCTGTCGAAGCTTTCTACAGGCTTGAGACACCATAACAATGAATCCCGAAACTCCCCTTCGATTGGTTCACCGCTGTGTCCATCCAAATGCCACTGGGTTTAGCTGTGCTGGCGTTAGATGGTGTTAGCTTAAACCTATTGTCATTCAAAGGTTTTGCGCTGACGCTGACTACCTTCGCCGCTTCCTTTGGAGTATTAGTCATCTTCTGGTTACTGCAGCGAAGAGCTAAGCGCCTTGAGGCTATGCCCAGCTAATCGTTGCGGCATTTACAGTACATAACGTAGGCGCAGTGCCGTCTGCTCAACGGGTGACAGTGATAGCCATTGTTCTCGTATTTCCACCGCTTCCTGTGGATAGTCGGTGATCAGTACATCGGCTCCCAGTGCTAACATGCGTAGCATTTGCCGTGGATTGTTCACTGTCCATACATGCACTTGCTTGCCGCCCTTATGCGCTCTGGCGATAAACTTCTCATTGGTAATCGACTGATTTATCGCTAGGAATTGCGCATTCGACTTAATCGGGTCGCCGATAGATTGGGTGACAATCAACCCTGTTTGGATTGAAGGGTCTAGTCGTTGCACTTCTTCAATGGCTCTTGCTTCGAGCGAGGTAATCACTACTTGTTGTGTCATTTTCTGTTGTTGCAGTAGGGCAACAACAGCCTGCGCTAAGGTGGGATCGGCTTGATTATATTTAAGCTCAATATTCAAACCTATCTTATTGCGCGCCTCATTGAGCATTTGTAGTAGTGTCGGCACGGATTCACCTGCAAAGGCGGCACTGTGCCAGCGACCCGCATCGAGTTGTTGTATTTCACTGGCGCTGAGATTGGCTACTCGCCGTGGATCGCCCGCGATACGCATTAAATCCGCATCGTGCAGCACCATTAAGGTGCCGTCAGCGGCGGTTTGCACATCTATTTCAGCATAATCGGCCTTTTCTGCAATCGCTAAACGCAAAGCCGCAAGGGTATTTTCTGGTGCCCTAGCGGCCCCCGCTCGGTGGGCTGAAATGAGGATTTCATCCCTTTGTGGCTCACTGCTTAGGGCGTACACTCCAAATCCCAGCATGATTAAAAAAGTCGTAACCAAGACGCCACTTAGAGTGTAAATCGACAGCTCTGAAGTCTTTTTTACTGTCTCTCGTCCAAGGCGTTCTAACCCTGCAGGTTTCTCTCCCAGTTGGCGGTATAACAACAAGATGATAAAGGCTTCGCCAAACATGCCGAGTAAGGACCAGGTTGCACTCAGCATAAAAATCAGTGCAGAGACGAGGGCCAACATGGCTAATTCTGCCGAAAGTGTCAGTGAAACCCGGTCGAGTAAGCTATCGGCCCCCCATGAGATCAACAGCATTAAGGGGTACAGCAAAGCCCCTATCCTTAACCACCATCCCGCCGCGTGCCACATAATCGCGCGTTCATTGCCCGCGCTTAACTGCCAACTGCGTTTGAGTGCCGTTAATGCATCGGTTGTTTCACTGACAATTATCGTCAGGGAAAAGGCCGCTTTGGCCCACAGATATAAGCTAATAAGTAAATAGAGTAATGCTAAGAAGGCCATGCTCGATAAGGCTAAATACCATTCTACTGGCTTGAAATACAGGTAGTAATTGATGTCGTGTCCCTGTAGAAACACGCTGAAAATGAGATACCCTAATCCCATAAAAGGTACGCTGAGCAGCAGTAAGCAAGCCGCATATATGCAACCAAGGCGAATGAATACGGGTAAGCGCGCCGTGGCGAAAATCAGTGCCCGCACTGGGCCAATGGGAATATCGTATAACCCTGATGCGGCGAGAATCGTGACCCCAGCGCGCTGGGTAAAAAACACGGTAAAGCTGCTGAATAGGGTAATGATCATAAATAGCAAGCCATAGGGAGACATGGCGAAGGCGATTAAGTCGTAATTGGTTATGGTGACATTGCCCGTTTTGGCAATCAGATGGCGCAGTAGCCAGCCAAAAGACGGGACGATAATGCCCGCCGACACTAAGGTAAATAGCAGTTCAAATTCAATGAGTTTTCTACCGCAACGACGAATGGCTTTAAGCGTGTCATGCCAGTAACTGTGTTCAGGATTGAGCATGCAGCTTCCTTATTCGTGCGAGTTAGGACTGTAATTTAGCAGCGTTTCAGGTTGACGGTTAGTCATTGGTGCAATGTTTTAGATATGGGCAGGCCGTTAAAGTCTTCTTTTCAATGATTTTACAGAAGACGTATAAGTGACTAATCAAAGTATTGGTTTAGCTGCATGGGCTCAGCCATTGCCTTTGCCGATATCTCGTTGATTCATATAGTGGGCTAATTGTGTCGCATCGGCATGGGGGCTGGCACTTAAGCCGCTGAACACACCCTGTTGATCGCTAATGGATCTATGCTGGCCGAGCTTTTCCTTTGCTTGAATCTCATCAATCACAATTTTAAAGCCGACGATAGCTTGGCGCAGTTTCTGCTGATACTCATCTGGCATAATTTGTTTATCTTGCAATAGCTTGGGTTCGTACTTCGCCACTAACTTGTCCAACATGTCTTGGGTTTCGGTATCTCTCAACAGACTTGCGACACCATAACAATGCACCGCAGCATAATTCCATGTAGGCACAGCAGGTTTAGCGTCATACCAAGTTGGGGAAATGTAAGCGTGTGCGCCGCTGAAAACCACTAATACCCGCTGGCTTTCAAGCTCTTGCCAATGTGAGTTCGCTCGCGAAACATGGCCATACAAGACGCCTTTCTTTCCGACAGTTGCATCGAGTACAAAGGGAATATGGGTCGCATTCAGTGAGCTCGAAACCAGCAAACCAAAGCTGTTTTGCGTGATAAAAGCTGTGATGGCCTGCTGATCTGTCATCGCCATATTCTTAGGTGTATACATTATCGTCCTTGGGTTTTAACACGAGTGAAAGCGTTATATTACAAGGAAAAAGTCGGGAGTCGATAGGGGATTTAGGGGGTTAATTTGTGGCCTTACAGCTGTGGATGTTTTGCGATCAAATTTAATTTGATGCTTATTAAAATATTTTATACCCAAAGATTAGGACCTAGCATCCCAGCGACTGGGTGAATTGTCATCTAGGATTTGAACGTTTATGGATGATAGCTATGGTTAGTGAGTTGTTATGATATGTGTAATCTGTTTAATCTTAACAAATTAGTTACTCAATGTGTTTTTTGTCGTAAGTAATAAGCCCGACATTAGATCGGGCTTATACGTGAGGACGAGATCTAAAGATTAGTTACATGAGGCACTATAAATATCAGCTGCCCATTGTGGGTTATCAATAAACGGGTTGCGGTTGTGTTGTAGCTTATAAACGCGATTATTGCGGCGACGTTCCCAGTCACTCACAGGATCTTGGATATGCCAGCCTAACAAGGTACAGAGATCGCCGAGTAGTGGTTCACCTTCACCCGTCATACCTTTGGCTATGCTCAAGTCTGGAGTTCCACTGTTATCCCCACCTTGATAACGTACATCCATGTAGAAGACCATACGTGCGACATCGCCTTTGACCATGTCGGCAGGTTCAAAACTATCGCTATCAGTTTTGTTTGCCGGTGCTTCACTCAGAGGCGTTCCTCCTAAGGCGAAGTCCTTGTTACCGCGTGTACTGTTGACTGTCACATCCGCAGGACGTAAATGGTTAAGGTCGGTATAAGCGTGTTGACTGCTATTGGGGAAGCCATGGCTTTTTGCCCAGACGTGTTCTCGATTCCAAGCATCGAGTGAGCTGCTCATACCTGCACGATTGGTTTTCGGCTCTGAGCGGCCGGTATAAAGTAGAATTACGTTGTTGCTGTTATTTGGATCTTCATCTGTGTAGTTCAACCCATCCCAGACTTGCGCATAGCTGAAGTGGGTTTGATCTTGAATAATCAGATTCAAACTCGTTTTCAGTGTGGTTCCGCTTTTACCTATCGCATTCGCATAATAACTATCAAAGCTATAGCCATCAGGATTAGGTGTTGTGCCGCCAGTATTTCCGCCAGTACCGTTATCTGGATCTGTGGGTGTTGTTGTGATTGTATAATTAGCCGTTAAGCTAGTGCCACTAAAGCTCTGATAAGCGAAGATATTGACGTAATAACGTCCTGCAGAGGCATTTGCTATAGGGCAGGATTCATTGTTTCCAGAAAGGTAAGGGGCGCAGTCGTGTTGGTTTGTCGTCGGCTCGTTACCGAAACGAACATACAAATCGGCATCCCCGCTGCCACCTTTCATCGTAAAACTGAGATCCGTAGCGTTTTCAGGGATATCAGCAACAAATTTGAGTACTTGGCCTTGGGCTGCACTTAGGTTGAGCTGGCTCTCATCCTGTTCAAGCACATTGTCATCCGTTGCTGGTGGCGTGGAACCGCTGCCATTATCACCGCCGGCATCACATTGGGACGTTAAGTTACCGCTTCCTGGCGTACCTGCATTGTTACTGGCGGCCCAATCAGCTTGTGACTTACTGTTAATGCTGGTTGTACGAACAAGGGAAACATCACGAACATTTAGACTCCAACCTGCCACTCCGCCTTCCCAAGCGACAAGATCAACTTCATCAGTACCCTTAGTGAGGCGGACATAGTCACCCGAGTTACCTAAGCTAAGTGGCATAGGGGCGATATCGGGCGTTGAGCCAAAGAGGTTGTTAAAGCCCGCTGCATTGATTGCAACAGTGAAATAGTGCCCCGCCGTTAAAGTGCCAGTGAGGTTTAAGCTGGCACCATTATCTTTTAATTGGTATTGACTTAAATCGATAGTGTCACAGCCCGGATTAAACAGTTCGATATATTCTTCGACACTGTCATTATTTGGTGTGTCGTATAGCACTTCACTAATTAATAATTCGGCATTGGCATTCAATGCCAAGCCCGCCATGATCAAAGATATCGCGATTTTGGATTTATTTATCATCAACATTACTCATTATTATTTTATTATCAGTTTGGCCTTATATCGGCCAATACCGGACCCCGAACAAATCCGTTTGAATCGATTAAAGAGTGATAATCGAGAAAAGCCGCAGCAGTATGCCACAACTAAGATGTCTGAAAAGTGTGTTTTATGTTAAATTTTTGTGTTTGTATTCGGTTTTAAAACGCTATTTTAATGACTTATCCTATCCATATTTGGCGTCTAAATTCGATATAAATCGTTTTTCACGAGTCAGAACATACTTAGTGCTTATGCAGTCATTAATCAGTTTTGCGTTCTATAACGAATATTTTTATTTTGAGTAACAACTATTAAAACAATTAATTGCATGGAGTGTTGTTTAATTATTTTGTTATGTTGACTATTTAATTGGTCCTATTTTCTAAGATATAAGCTAAATAACTCGTTCGTAGTATAAAGCGCTTTTTCTGGGGTAAATATGCATTTTCTATGTCTTGTTTGATTAGTGGAATAAGCGAGAAACACAGAGCCGCTGGTTATTTAAAATGAGTTTTTAGAGTAAAAAACCAAGCGAGAGCATCACTATGCTTGGTATTCAGTGTCGTGATAATAGTCGACAACCTGAATGGTTGACACAGTCAATCAATCTCGATATTGTTGACACGGTCAACTATATCGAGAGCCTTCTATGCCTTCATTGTCACTCAGTGAAACTTTGCACAGATTAGTGCATGCCTACAAAAAGCAATTGCGTAGCGATATTGCTGCACAAGAGATTGATTTACCTGTCACTCATATCCGTGCCTTGAAGGGCGTGTGTCGCAATCCTGAATCGACAGCTCAGTCTATCGCCCTGCGAATGCAGCGGGATAAAGCGCAAATTACCCGTGTTCTAAATGAGTTACAGCAGGGTGGGTTGATCACTAAAATCGATAACCCTAAGGATGGCCGCAGCCAGTTACTGAGACCCACGGCAGAGGGGGAAAAGATCATGACCCAGATCAGTGCCTCAGAACGTAAAACCGTGGCGCGTATGACGCAGGCGCTGAGCTCAGCCGAAGTCGACACCTTTATTAAACTTGCCAATCGGATCAGCAAAAGTGTGGATGAGGCGGCTGCCGCTAAAAGTGGTGCGGATTGCCCTGCTCAAAAAAGACCATCCAGTAAGCCAAAAGACCCGATTGGCAAAGGAGCCGTTGAGGCACGCTTAATGGAAGAACAGGCCATAGGAGAAAATCATAATGAATAAACCTGCACCACGTGAGCTGGCAGTGATCCGCTCCACTTATATCACTCCGCATATGTTACGCATGACCTTAGGCGGTGCGGGATTCGCTGGATTTCCTATTGATCAAGAGAGTGCCTATATTAAGTTGTTATTCCCACAAGCGGGTGAGCGTCCATTAATGCGAACCTACACCATTCGCCAGCAACGCAATGATGAAATTGATGTGGATTTTGTACTGCACGATACCGACGGCCCCGCATCGAGTTGGGCGAAAACGGTGCAGGTGGGCGAACTCATTCAAATTGGCGGACCCGGACTTAAAAAACTGATCAACTTTGAGGCGGATTGGTTTTTACTCGCAGGTGATATGACAGCCTTACCCGCAATTAGCGTGAATCTGGCAAAATTGCCAAACAATGCAGTAGGTTACGCTGTGATAGAAGTGCTAAGTGAAGCAGATATTCAACCTTTAGTGCATCCTGAACGCGTCGAGCTGCATTGGGTGATCAATCCTGAAGCCGATCCCGAAGGTCGCCCTTTGGTCGAGCGAATTGCCCAATTACCTTGGCTTGCTGGCGAGCCAGCCGTATGGATTGCTTGTGAATTTAACAGCATGCGCGCGCTAAGAAGACACTTTAAGCAAGCGCATTCATTACCTAAGAGCCATTTTTACACATCGAGCTATTGGAAAATTGGTTGTAATGAGGGCGAGCATAAGCTGGTAAAACAAGAAGATGAACAGTTAGAAAATGGGGCCAGTGTTTAAGCTTAAATCCTGTTCTTAAACAAACCGAGCCATTAAACAAAATAAGGTCGCCAAGTTTGATTTTGCGACCTTATTTTATTCGCTACTTATGCCACATTTGCGGCGAGTACGCGCATTTTACTGATGCACTAGCTTGCCATTCTTCACCACATCTTTGCAGGGATTGACGCCGTAGCTGTAGGCCAACTGCGCAGGCGTGGCGATATCCCACAGACAAAAATCGGCTTGTTTGCCAACGACTAAACTGCCGACGTTATCTTCAATTCCGAGTGCTTTGGCGGCATTTAAGGTGAGGCCTTTTAAGGCTTCTTCTGGCGTTAAGCGGAACAAGGTGCAGCCCATATTCAGCATTAACAGGGTTGAGCAAATGGGGGATGAACCTGGGTTGAAATCGCTGGCGAGCACCATAGGTACGCCATATTGGCGCAGTAAATCGATAGGTGGCTTTTGGGTTTCCCGCAAAAAGTAAAACGCGCCGGGCAGCAGTACGGCGCAGGTGCCGCTTTCACTTAAGGCTTTTACGCCTGCCTCATCTAAATATTCGATATGATCCACAGACTTAGCACCAAGACGTGCGGCCAGTGCGCTGCCACCCATATTAGTTAACTGCTCGGCATGGAGCTTAATCTCTAATCCCGCTGCTTTGGCTGCGCTGAGTACGCGTTCTGTTTGCTCAAGGTTAAAGGCGATATTCTCGCAGAATACATCCACCGCATCGGCAAGATTTTCGGCGATCACTGCGGGTAGCATCTTATTGATAATTAAGTCGACGTAGCCGTCGCTATTGTCTTTATATTCTGGCGGAATCGCATGGGCGCCAAGGAATGTGGTCTTCACATCTACGTGGTGATGCTTGCCTAGCTCGCGGGCGACACGCAGGATTTTCAATTCAGTTTCAGTATCTAAACCATAACCCGATTTGATCTCAACCGTAGTCACCCCTTCTTTGGCGAGCGTGTTTAAGCGCTGGCGGCCGAGTTCAAATAATTCTGCTTCATCCGCTTCGCGGCAGGCTTTAACGGTCGAAATAATGCCGCCACCCGAGCGGGCTATTTCTTCGTAACTGGCGCCCTGTAGGCGTAACTCAAATTCATTGGCGCGATTACCGGCAAAGATTAAGTGGGTGTGGGCGTCAATTAATCCTGGGGTGATCCAGCCGCCTTTGCCCCTGTAAACGGGAATTGACAACACATCGAAGGCGGGCAGTTCGCTGCGGGGGCCAAGCCAAGCAATTTTGCCATCTTTTACTGCGATGGCCGCGTTGGTGATCGCACCATAAGGTGCTGATACGGAAGGGTCCATTGTGGCTAAGTTAACGTCTATCCAAACCTGATCCCAAGACATGTATTCCCCTTGCTGTGCTGGCAGATGTTAACCAAGTGATTAACGGTTTATTAAATTTATGTGAGCTGGCTTGTATTTACTTGTATATACAAGCTAGGATTGTAGCCGCTATTTTCACCGTTTGAAAGTGGCATGACAGACCCGTGTCTTTGTCGCCTTCGTCTGCGCCCCTTTAGCAAGCATGACTTTCGCAAGGGCACAGGAACAAGAAGCTGAATTTAAGAGGATGTGTTTTGGCTATTCCTAAGTTTGCAGAAATTAAGCAATACATTATCTCCTCTATCGAATCTGGCGAGTGGGAAGAAAACGCCCGCGTGCCTTCCGAGAATCAGCTGGCCGACTTGTTTACCTGCAGCCGAATGACGGCGCGACGTGCGTTAACCGAGCTTACGGATAGCGGCGTACTCGAACGCTCCCAAGGGCTTGGCACCTTTGTGGCTGAGCGAAAATCCCAGTCGTCTATGTTGGCGATCCGCAATATTGCCGATGAGATAAAAGACCGCGGCCACGGCTATAGCGTGCAGCAATGGGTGTTAGAACAAGTCGCTGCGAGTACGAGTATCGCAATTTCCCTTGGACTTGAGCACGGTGCGACGGTATTCCATTCGATCTTAGTGCATTGCGAGCAGGGGTTACCGCTGCAAGTTGAGGAGCGTTATGTGAATCCCGAGTTAGTGCCCGATTATTTATTGCAGGATTTTACCCAGCAGACACCCCACGAATATTTGTCCCAAGTGGCACCGCTGACCGAGGCGCATCACACGATTGAGGCGATTATCGCCAGTGAAGAATTACAGCAAAGGCTCGAAATCCCCGCCACTGAGCCCTGTTTACAGATTTTACGCCGCACTTGGTCACGCCAAGGCGTCGTGAGTTTTGCAAAATTAGTTCATCCAGGTAGCCGCTTTAAACTCGGCGGCCACTTAACCTTTAGTAAGTAACGTTAGATGTAGATTTAAATCAGTAACCTTAACAGCTTTACCCTATTAGATTATTTCGACAAATAGATAGATAAAAACACAATAAAAACAATAGTGCTAACCCGTATTAGCGACTTAGCGACTTAGCGAATACGAGTTAGCACCACAGGTTGAAAGAGGAAAATTCAATGGACAAGCGCCACGACCCAAGCCGCCGCATTATTGCACCGCATGGCACACAATTAAGCTGTAAGAGTTGGCTCACCGAAGCGCCAATGCGCATGTTAATGAACAACTTGCACCCAGATGTGGCCGAGCGCCCAGAAGACTTAGTCGTCTATGGTGGTATCGGCCGCGCCGCCCGCGACTGGGATTGCTACGACAAAATCATCGAAGTCTTACAACGCCTCGAAGATGATGAAACCTTATTAGTGCAATCGGGCAAACCAGTGGGTGTATTTCGCACCCACGCCGATGCGCCGCGCGTATTAATCGCTAACTCAAACCTAGTACCACATTGGGCGAACTGGGAGCATTTCAACGAGTTAGATAAGCTAGGTTTGGCCATGTACGGCCAGATGACCGCAGGTTCGTGGATCTACATTGGTACTCAAGGCATAGTTCAAGGCACCTACGAGACTTTCGTTTCTGTAGCGAAACAGCACTTTGATGGTATCTCCAAAGGCAAATGGATCCTCACTGGCGGGCTAGGTGGCATGGGCGGCGCGCAAACGCTGGCGGGCACTATGGCGGGCTTCTCGGTGTTAGCCTGTGAAGTCGACGAGACCCGCATCGATTTCCGTTTGCGCACCCGCTATGTCGACAAGAAAGCCACTTCGCTCGATGAAGCATTGGCGATGATTGAAGCGGCAAACCAAGCTGGCAAGCCTGTATCTGTTGGCTTACTGGCAAATGCCGCCGATGTGTTTGCCGAACTGGTTAAGCGCGGCGTTACTCCTGATGTCGTAACCGACCAAACCTCGGCCCACGATCCATTAAACGGTTATCTGCCGCAGGGTTGGACTATGGCAGAGGCCGCAGCTATGCGTAAAATCGACGAAGCTGCTGTGGTTAAGGCGGCAAAAGCCTCCATGGCGGTGCAAGTACAAGCCATGCTGGATCTGCAAGCTGCCGGCGCAGCAACGCTCGATTACGGTAACAACATTCGCCAAATGGCGTTTGAAATGGGCGTTGAAAACGCCTTCGATTTCCCAGGTTTTGTGCCTGCATACATTCGTCCGCTGTTCTGTGAAGGCATTGGTCCATTCCGCTGGGTGGCGTTATCTGGCGATCCTGAAGATATCTATAAAACTGACGCTAAAGTCAAAGAACTGATCCCAGATAATCCACACCTACACAATTGGTTAGACATGGCGCGTGAGCGTATCGCCTTCCAAGGTCTGCCTGCGCGTATCTGCTGGGTCGGCTTGAAAGATCGCGCTCGTTTAGCGTTAGCTTTTAACGAAATGGTCAAAAATGGTGAGTTGTCGGCGCCCGTGGTAATTGGTCGCGACCACTTAGATTCTGGCTCTGTTGCCAGCCCGAACCGCGAAACCGAATCTATGCTGGACGGCTCAGATGCGGTATCCGATTGGCCATTATTGAATGCACTACTCAATACCGCTAGCGGCGCAACTTGGGTGTCATTGCACCACGGCGGCGGCGTCGGCATGGGCTTCAGCCAACATTCGGGTGTGGTGATTGTGTGTGACGGAACCGACGCGGCGGCAAAACGGGTTGGCCGCGTGTTGTGGAACGACCCAGCGACAGGCGTGATGCGCCATGCCGATGCGGGCTACGAGATTGCGAAAAACTGCGCCAAGGAGCAGGGCCTCGATTTACCTATGCAAGACTAGCCGATGCTAACGACTAAATAACAATAATAACTAAAAGCTTGGAGCTAAAAATATGAAATCTGTGAATCACTTAGTGTTAACGCCGGGCAGCTTGAGCCTAGCGCAATTACGCGAAATCAGCCGTCATAAGTTGACACTGGAACTCGCACCAGAGGCTATTACCGACATCAACACCAGCGCGCAAATTGTGCAAAAAGTGTTAGATGAAGGCCGCACCGTTTACGGCATCAACACGGGTTTTGGCTTGTTGGCCAATACCAAGATAGCGCCCGAAGATCTGCAATTGCTGCAACGCTCAATCGTGTTGTCGCACGCCGCTGGTACGGGCCAATACATGCAAGACGCCACAGTGCGCTTGATGATGGTATTAAAAATCAATTCATTAAGCCGTGGCTTCTCGGGCATTCGTTTAGAAGTGATTAACTTCTTAATCAGTTTAGTGAACGCCGAAGTCTATCCCTGCGTGCCAGAAAAAGGCTCAGTGGGCGCATCGGGCGATTTAGCGCCACTGGCGCACATGTGTCTGCCTATGCTGGGCGAAGGCGAGATGAGCTATCGAGGTGAGTTAATTTCCGCCGCCGAAGGTTTAGAAATCGCTGGCCTCAAGCCAATCGATTTAGCGGCCAAAGAAGGGCTAGCTTTGCTGAACGGCACCCAAGCCTCGACTGCGCTTGCGCTAGAAGGGTTATTCCACGCCGAAGACTTGTTTGCGGCAAGTTCAGTGATCGGCGCCATGAGCGTCGAAGCGGCTATGGGTAGTCGTAGTCCGTTCGATTCACGCATCCATACGGCCCGTGGTCAGAAAGGTCAAATCGATTCGGCCATGATTTTCCGTCATCTATTGGGCGAAGAGTCTGAGATCAGCGTGAGCCATGCAAACTGTGAAAAGGTGCAAGATCCTTACTCACTACGCTGTCAGCCACAGGTACTTGGCGCTTGTTTAACGCAAATTCGTCACGCGGCCGATGTGTTAGGCACTGAAGCCAATGGCGTAACCGATAACCCACTGGTGTTCCAAGACACGGGCGATATCATTTCGGGCGGTAACTTCCACGCTGAGCCTGTGGCTATGGCGGCGGATAATCTGGCGATTGCGATTGCCGAACTGGGTTCTATTGCCGAGCGTCGTATCGCACTGTTAATCGATTCTAGCCTGTCGAAACTGCCGCCTTTCCTAGTGAAAAACGGCGGCGTGAACTCAGGCTTTATGATCGCTCAAGTGACAGCGGCAGCATTGGCGTCTGAGAACAAAACCTACGCCCATCCAGCGTCGGTAGACAGTTTACCGACATCTGCTAACCAAGAAGATCACGTCTCTATGGCGACCTTTGCGGCGCGCCGTTTGCGCGATATGAGCGAAAACACCCGTGGTGTACTGGCAATTGAATTGTTAGCGGCGGCGCAGGGTTTAGATTTCCGCGCACCTTTAACGCCAAGTGTTGCAGTGGCCAAGGCCAAAACTGAATTGCGTGAAGTCGTCGCCTATTACGATAAAGACAGGTACTTCGCACCAGATATCGAAGCCGCGATAGACCTGTTATACACAGCAAGCTTTAACGCTTACCTGCCAGCAGGAACGCTAGCCAGCTTTTAAGCGTTTTAGCTCCGAGTGAGTAAACGACTAAGCCGTTGTTGACTCGGTTGAGTTGGGCGTATTGGGGCGCTTTTGCTGAAATACTCAGGATTCACTCCCCAATTTGCTAAACATAACTGCTGAAATAAAACAAAACGAAGGCATAAGTGGATTGCTTATGCCTTTTTATTGAGTGTTTCCCCTTTTTAGCTCGATCCTCATCTTTGCCCTTTTGGTGTGTTTAACACCGCCGACTCTGCACTTTTTGCGCTGATCTTTACATTGTCAATTTCAGTGGCTACTTACCCCTCAATAAACCGTCACTTTTGTGTTTTTATCCGCCATCGTTATACACATTTTAATATCTAAAACTATTTTTAATAACCATATGGTTAGGTTATGGGACAATATGGACCTGCATTGCTAGACAAATTGTCCTTTTGGTATTATTGGTTTTTAACTCTTGAATTAAGTGTTTTTTGCATTATTTAAAGTTTTTAATTTCAACATTATTTATTTATTTAGATTTAAGTTTTGTGATTGGTTATTTGCGATCTCGATCTCATGTCATTATTTGTTATCTATTTCCTCTTTAAGGATAATCTTAAATTAAGTGTGGTCTTTAAGTGGACCCACTCAATCGGTTGCAATTTTCACCACAGCAACCACTAGACTCATAACGACAAGAGTGTGAGAGGACGCAATGAACAGACGCCAGTTTTTTAGACTGTGTGCTGCCGGAGCTGCCACCTCAGCAATTTCTGCGTTGGGATTGATGTCCGAAAAGGCCTATGCGGCCGTTCGGGAATTCAAACTCATTAGCGCGAAAGAAACCCGCAATAACTGCTGCTATTGCTCAGTGGGTTGCGGATTGCTGATGTACAGCAAAGGAAGTAATGGCAAGAACGCCGAACAGAGTATTTTCCATATCGAAGGGGATGCAGACCATCCAGTTAACCGTGGGGCCTTGTGTCCTAAAGGCGCTGGTTTAGTGGATTATGTCAATAGTCCCAATCGTCTTAAATACCCAGAGTACCGTGCACCAGGCAGCAATGAATGGACACGTATCAGCTGGAGCGAAGCTTACCAACGCATCGCCCGCCTGATGAAAGATGATCGTGATGCTAACTTGATTGAAAAGAATTCTGCCGGGACGACGGTTAACCGTTGGCTTAGCACTGGGATGATGACCTCGTCGGCGATGCCGAACGAAGGCGGCTATATCACCCAGAAATTTGCACGGGCACTGGGCCTAGTTGCAATCGATACTATTGCGCGTAACTGACACTCTCCAACGGTAGCAAGTCTTGCTCCGACATTTGGACGTGGTGCCATGACCAACCACTGGATCGATATTAAAAATTCTAATTTGATCATTATCATGGGCGGTAATGCTGCAGAGGCTCACCCTGTCGGATTCGGCTGGGTTACAGAAGCAATGCAACATAACAACGCTAAACTTTTGGTGGTCGATCCTCGCTTCACCCGTAGTGCCGCTGTGGCCGATTATTATGCGCCGATCCGTTCGGGCACAGATATCGCCTTCCTGCTCGGGGTGATCCGCTATCTTATTGAAACCAAACAAGTGAACTACGACTATGTGAAGGCTTATACCAATGCCAGTTACATAGTGCGCGAAGACTTCTCTTTTAGTGAAGGTCTGTTCAGTGGTTTCGATGAAGAAACAGATAGCTACGATAAAGAGTCTTGGTACTACGAGTTAGACGAACAGGGTTACGCGAAAGTTGATCCTAGCTTCGAGCATCCACGCTGTGTGTGGAACTTAATGAAGCAACATGTAGATCGCTATGACTTTGAAACAGTGGGCAATATTACCGGTACGCCGATTCCGGACTATGAGATGGTTTGCCAGCAAATTGGCAGCACTCATACCCACGATAGAGCCGCCACTTTTATGTATGCCTTAGGTTGGACTCACCACACTAAAGGGGCGCAGAACATTCGCTCTATGGCTATGGTGCAGTTGCTGCTGGGTAACATTGGGGTGTTGGGCGGTGGCGTTAACGCACTGCGTGGTCACTCTAACGTGCAAGGCGCGACCGATATGGGTTTATTGTGCCAAAGCTTGCCTGGTTACTTGAAGTTACCGAGTGAAAAAGACACTGATCTTAAGACCTATCTCGATCGTTACACGCCTGTCGCCTTGCGTCCGGGTCAAACCAACTATTGGCAAAATTATCCTAAATTCTTTATTTCACAAATGAAGAGCTTCTGGGGCGATAACGCCACGGTTGAAAACGACTTTGGTTATGACTGGGTGCCTAAGTGGGATAAACAGTACGACTTTACTAAGCACTTAGATATGGCTTTCCACGGTGAAGTGAATGGCTACATTATCCAAGGTGTTAACGCCATTAATTCTATGCCGAACCGCAATAAGGTACTCAAAGCCTTGAGTAATCTTAAGTACATGGTGGTGCTGGATGCCTTGGCAACTGAAACCGCAACCTTCTGGCAAAACGCCGATGGCTTCAACGAAGTGAATCCCGCTGAAATCATGACGGAAGTGTTCCGCTTACCGACGACGTGTTTTGCTGAGGAAGAAGGTTCCATCGTCAACTCTGGACGTTGGATGCAGTGGCATTGGAAGGGTGCTAACCCGCCGGGTGAAGCCAAGCCAGATGCTGAGATTCTCTCCGGTGTCTTGATGGCGATGCGTGAACTGTACAAGCAAGAGGGCGGTAAGTTGCCTGAGCCAGTGCAAGCGATAAGTTGGGATTACCACAATCCTTACTCGCCGCATGCCGAAGAAGTTGCTCGCGAGCTTAACGGTAAGGATCTCGTCACTCAGCGTCAGCTCAGTAGTTTTGCTGAACTCAAAGCTGATGGTAGTACTGCTAGCGCC
Source organism: Shewanella sp. SP2S2-6 (assembly GCF_031931965.1). Taxonomy (NCBI): domain Bacteria; kingdom Pseudomonadati; phylum Pseudomonadota; class Gammaproteobacteria; order Alteromonadales; family Shewanellaceae; genus Shewanella; species Shewanella sp. SP2S2-6. The sequence continues at coordinate 63,083 of NZ_JAUOEQ010000008.1, forward strand.
TGTTGGATTTATGCAGGTTCTTGGACTGAAGAGGGCAACCTGATGGCTCGCCGCGACAACCATGATCCTTCGGGTAAAGGTGTCACTCCGGGCTGGGCATTCGCATGGCCAGCAAACCGTCGTGTGCTGTATAACCGCGCTTCTTGCGATATCAACGGCAAACCCTGGGATCCTAAACGTACTATCGTCGAGTGGGTTGATGGTAAGTGGCATGGTATCGATGTGGGCGACTTCAATATGAAGTTAACACCACAGGAATCCGCTGGCCCCTTCATCATGCAACCCGAAGGTGTGGGTCGTTTCTTCGCCCTTAAATTATTGGCCGAAGGTCCGTTCCCTGAGCACTACGAGCCGATGGAGTCGCCTATTGGGGTTAACCCGTTACACAAGGTCACCAGTAACCCTGCGGTACGTATGCTACCGGGTGTGAAGGAAACCTTAGGTTCCCATAAGGACTTCCCTTATGTGGCAACCACTTATTGTGTAACTGAACACTTTAATTTTTGGTCTACTCATGCCCGTTTGGCTGCGATTTCTATGCCGGAAACCTTCGTCGAAATCGATGAAATGTTGGCGGCAGAAAAAGGTATCGCCAATGGGGATTGGGTCACTGTCAGCTCTAAACGTGGCAGCATTGAAACCAAAGCTTTAGTGACTAAACGTCTGCAGCCGTTAAAGGTGAATGGTCAGTTAGTTCATACCGTCGGGTTACCCCGTCACGGCAGCCATAATGCGCTCACTCGTAAGAGTTACTCCTGTAACGTGCTCACCACTGAAGTGGGGGATGCAAATACACAGGTGCCTGAGTTCAAAGCATTTTTGGTTAACATCACTAAAGCGAAGGGGCTCTGATTATGGCATCACAAGACATTATCCGCCGCTCCGGTACTTCAGCGGTGACGCCTGCGGCAAAGGGGCGTAATTCGTCAGAAAAGGTCGCCAAGCTGTTCGACGCCACTAAGTGTAATGGCTGTAAAGCCTGCCAAGTGGCGTGTTCTGAGTGGAATGATTTACGGGAAGAAGTGGGCACGTTCCAAGGTAGTTACCAAAACCCTATGTCGCTATCGGGCCAATGTTGGACCCTGATGGAGTTCCATGAGGTGATGGAAAGCAACAAGCTGCGTTGGCAATTTACCCACTCGGCCTGTATGCACTGTGCCGACCCTGCCTGCTTAACTGCCTGTTCGACCTCGGGCGCGATTATCCAGCACGCCAATGGTGTGGTGGACTTCGATTCGGACAAGTGTATCGGCTGCGGTTATTGCGCCAGTGCTTGTCCCTTCGATGTGCCCAAAATCGATCCTAAGGATAACAAGGCCTACAAGTGCACTATGTGCTCTGACCGTTTGGCCGTGGGATTGGAACCTTCCTGCGTTAAGTCCTGTACCACAGGGGCGCTGCGTTTTGGCACCCGTGAGGACATGTTGTTCTACTCGCAAAAACGGGTCGAAGAACTGAAGGAAAAGGGCTTTGCTAAGGCAGGACTTTATAACCCTGAGGGTGTAGGTGGCACGGGTATGATGATGATATTGCACGATATCAATCAGCCCGAAAGCTACAACATGCCTGATAACCCGCAGATCCCGCTGTCACTGACTCTGTGGCAAGACTGGGTCAAACCTTTAGGCACTATGGGCATTCTTGCCACTGCCGCTGTCGCTTGTCTGCATAAGATCACCGTCGGTCGCAATATAGTCGAAGAAGACCAGCCGGGTTATCAACCGCCAGAGGAAGAGGCTAAGCAGGAAGAGGAGGGCGACAAATGAGCAAGCATGATAAGCAAGAAATGATAGTGCGTCACAAGCTGTTCGATCGCATCTGTCATTGGTTCATTGTCGCAGTTGGCCTAGTCACCTTTCTCACTGGCTTCTCCTTCTTCTATCCGTCGTTTCAATGGTTGGGGGCGATAGCGGGCACACCGCAATTGGCGAAGTTTATTCACCCCATTGCGGGCTTGATGATGTGCTTACCGCTGATGTTGATGTTGGTGCGTTACTACAAACACAACAAATGGGAAAAACACGATCTCGCTTGGATGCTCGCCATCAAGGATGTGATGTTCGAGAACGAGGAGAAAATCCCGCCTATCGGCCATTACAACCCAGGGCAAAAGGTATTGTTTCGCGCCTTCGTGCTGACGTCTGTCACTTTAACCGTGACGGGGATCATCATGTGGCAACCGTATTTTGCGCCCTATTTCTCCGCCACTGTGGTGGGTTGGGCCATTCTGTTGCACGCCATTTGTGCGCTCATCATGTTGATTTTTGTGATGGTGCATTTCTGGATGGCGACGTGGGTGGAAGGGTCAGTCACGGGCATGCTTTACGGCAAGGTCTCTAAGGCTTGGTGCCGTAAGCATCATCCTGTGATGTTGGATGAACATTCGGACGTGGAGAAACATTAATGAGTCATACAGCCGAGATACCTCTGGTCCCCGGCAGCGAATCGCCGCTGGAACTAAAACCGTTAAAAGCGGCAGATCCCCAAGCTGTGTATCACAGAAGGGCGCATCGTTTGCTGTCATTGGCCAAGGACTCGCCGCTGGCTGACTACTTTGAGCTATGCCGCCGTCTGGTCTCTATACAGGCCAAATTGGCGGAGGAGGCTGACTTCGGTCAGCTTCTCGCTTGGGGGAAAGATGAGGCGACTCCGCTTTCCCGCTTGGGCTCAGAGGCAGATAGCTATTGGCAAGGACTGCTACAGCAACTGTTAAGTGATTTGTTGCCGCAGGTGGATGAGGATATGGCGCGAGTGCTGCGGTTGTTGATGCAGCAATCTCCAGAACAACTCACCTCGTGGGGCAATGCGTTGCGTCAGGGACATATGAGCGCAGTGCCTGCGCGCTTCAGTTTGTTTATCTGGGCGGCGATGGGGGTCTACTGGTCCCACTGGGCGCCTATGGTGATCAAACGAATAGACCAACGCAAGGTGGCGCAGCAGAGCCTATGTCCGATTTGCGGGTGTCATCCGGTCGCGAGCGTAATCGTGGATGAGCCGAGGGCGGGTCTGCGTTATCTGCATTGCAGTTTGTGTGAGAGCGAATGGCATTACATTCGTGCCCATTGCACTAGCTGTGGTCAGGATAAGGAGATGACCCTTTGGTCATTTGATGATGCCAATGCGCAGGTGCGTATCGAGAGCTGCGACGAATGCCATGGTTACACTAAGATGCTGTTCGTTGAAAAGTCACCGCTGATGGATGTGGCAGCTGACGACTTAGCGACCCTGATGCTCGACAGTGAGCTAAATGCCAAGGGCTTTGGGGCGACCACGGTCAATCCATTGCTGCTGGCCCACGAAACTGAGCAATAACCAAAGTCGGGAAGGGCTCTCCGAGTCCTTCCCCTTATATTTATCAAGATGATACAAATGATGACCCAAGTACCCGATACACCCCAAGCCCTGTACCGTGCGCTGCCGTCGATGGACAGTCTGCTCGCCGATGCGATATTGGCGCCCCTGCTGCAAAGCTATGGTAAAGCGGCGGTAAAAGCGGCGCTGGATAGCCAGTTACGCACGGCGCGTGAGCTGATTGCCCAGGAGCGACGTTTACCCGCTTGGTGTGCTAACCCGTCATTATTGAACGGATATTTGGTTGAACAATTGTCTAAGGACTATAGCCATAGTCTTAAGCCCGTGTGGAACCTCACGGGAACTATCCTGCATACCAATCTTGGTCGCGCCCAGCAGTCTGAGGCGGCCATTCGGGCGGTGACCTCTGTGATGCGTTACCCCACGCCGCTGGAATTTGAGTTGGCAGCGGGTGAGCGCGGCCATAGGGATAATGCCATTAGTGGGTTAATCCAGCGCTTAACAGGAGCTGAGGCCTGCTGCGTGGTGAATAACAATGCCGCCGCTGTGCTGCTGATGTTGTCGGCAGTCGCAGCGGGTAAAGAGGTGATTGTCTCCCGTGGTGAGCTGGTGGAAATTGGCGGCGCATTTCGTATCCCAGACATTATGCGTCAGGCGGGCTGCACCTTAGTCGAGGTCGGCAGCACTAATCGCACTCACCTCAAGGACTATGAGCAGGCGATCACCGAAAATACCGCCGCCATCATGAAGGTGCACACCAGCAACTACCATATCAGTGGCTTTACCGCTTCGGTGGATGAGGCCAGATTAGGCCAACTCTGCCGCGATCGTGGGGTTGCGCTGATCTCGGATCTTGGCAGTGGTTCACTCACTGACTTACGCCGTTTTGGCCTTAAACAAGAGCCGACGCCCCAAGCCATGTTGGCTGATGGGGTCGATCTGGTCAGCTTCTCCGGCGATAAACTCCTCGGCGGCCCGCAATCGGGTTTGATTGTCGGTAAGCAGGCGCTCATTAATAAGCTTCAAAGTCATCCGCTAAAGCGTGCATTGCGCTGTGACAAGTTGATTCTCGCGGCGCTCGAGGCAACGCTGATCCACTATCTCAACCCAGGAACCTTGGATCGGGAACTGCCGATTATGGCCAAATTTGCCCGTAGCCAAGCTGAGTTGCGCCAAATCGGTGAGCGTCTGCAGCGCGCCTTAGCGCCGCTGTTTGCCCCGAGCTATGGCATCGAATTAGTGGAGTGCCAAACTCAAGTCGGTAGCGGATCGCAGCCCGATACCTTTTTACCCTCAATCGCCCTGTGCTTTAACGCGCAAGAGGGTGGCAGTTTAACGCTGCTCGAGCAGCATTTTAAGCAGGCGCAGCGCCCTGTAATTGGTCGAATGGCTCAAGATCAACTTCGCCTCGACTTGCGGGGTATCGATGATGAGGCCGAATTATTGGCCGAACTCAGCACCTTAGGTGTGCAGCTATGATTATGGTCACCGCGGGGCATGTCGACCACGGCAAGAGCACGCTGATCAGTGCCTTGACGGGGATGAACACCGACAGGCTCCCCGAAGAAAAACGCCGTGGCATGACCATCGATCTCGGTTACGCTTTTATGCCTCTGCGAGATGGTACTCGTTTAGCCTTTATCGATGTGCCCGGCCATGAAAAATTTATCAATAACATGCTGGTGGGCGTGAGCCATGTGCGCCACGCGCTGCTGGTGTTGGCCTGTGACGACGGCGTGATGCCGCAAACCCGCGAGCATCTGCAAATCCTCGCGCTTTTACCGCTAAAAAGTTTGACCTTAGTGCTGACCAAGCGGGATTTGGTCGATGACCAAACCGCCGCCAAGTTGACCCTAGAGGGGACGGCGCTGCTTGCCGAATACGGGATCGAGGCCAGTGGCGTGTTTGAGGTCTGCGCTAATGATGTAGGCGATGCGGGGGTAGAAACCCTTAAACAACATATTTTAGAGATTGCCGAACAGCAATCGACCCAAGCGGAAGATGCCAGTAGCTTTAGGATGACGCTCGATCGCGCCTTTAGCGTTAAAGGCGCCGGCTGTGTGGTCACTGGCACTGTGATTAGCGGCAGTGTGTGTATCGGCGATAGCCTCTACAGTTCAGGGCAAAAGGTCAAACTACGGGTGCGCGGCATTCACTGCCAAGGGATGGAAGTCCACAGAGCCTTAAGTGGCACTCGGGTCGCGTTGAATCTTACTGGTGTTGATAACCATAGGGCGCCCGCCCGCGGCGACTGGTTAAGCAGCCTGCCACAAGCCGAGTTGTGCGCTAGACCCGTAGTACAAATTCGCAGTTTTGAACCCTTAACCCATTGGCAAAATGTTCATTGTCACCACGGCGCCGACCATACCTTGGGTCGAGTGTCACTACTCGATGAAGTCGATGAGCAGGGGTGCTATCTGGCCGAAATTGTGCTCGATAAGCCGCTGCTGCTGTGTCAGGACGATCCGATAGTGCTCAGGCATATTGGCGGCAAGCAAACCCTGGGCGCAGGGCGGGTGCTGGCAGTGAAAGTCCCCAATCGTAAGAAGCGCACGCCGGAGCGTGTCAGCAAGTTGCAACAACTGGCTCAGCTCTCCAATCCGGTGAATGTGCTGGCGTTACTCGGCCAGAGTGAGGCGCTAAGTATTGATGAAATCCGTTGGCGCTGGCAGCTAACCGATGAAGGGCTCGCAGCTATGCTGGCGCAGGCGGGGCTGACTCGTCTCGGTACCTATGGGCTATCGACTCAGCTACTTGAGCAAGAAAAACAGCAGTTTATCGAGCTGTTACGTGAGTATCACCAACAGCATCCCGACCAATTAGGGCTTGGGCGTAATCGTCTGCAACGCATGAGCCACAGCGTATTGCCTAGCGAGCTTGCCAATAAGGTACTCGATAGCCTCTGCCAAGAAGGGCCGATGGTGCTGCGCGGCGCCTTGCTGCAGTTGGCGGATCACAGGATTGTCCTCGATAGCGAGGCGCAGCAATGCTGGCAACACTTGGCCCCTTGGTTGGCGCAGCAAACCTCGCCCGCGTGGGTGACTGAAATGGGGGAATATCTCGAACTCGAGCCCGCCAAACTCAGGTTGCTGTGCTTTCAACTGGTGCAACAGGGCTTTATTACCGCGGTGGTGAAGGACAGATATCTGCTGAGTGAGCAGTTGTGCCACTACGCCAATCTGGTGCGTGAGCATGTGGTCACCCACGGCAAGCTCGAAACCGCAGAGTTTAAGGATCTGATTGGCCTTGGCCGTAAGGTCAGTATTCAGCTGTTGGAGTTTTTTGACCGCAGTGGTTTTACTCGTAGGAAGTATCGCAGTAACAGTCGGGAGATCCGGGATGGGGAGTTGTTTTATTCCAATGAGAATTGGCGGAAGAACATAGGAGTCGAACCTACCCAGGACTGCTGGCAGCCCTACCCGGATTTGAAATCCGGACGCCTCACCGGAGACGACGTTCTTCCAATAGAAGACAACTCGATAGTAGAAAATGCGTAAAGATGATTCAAGGCGATTCTTATTTAGTTTATGGGTTTGTGATACAAGTCTTAAATTGTTGTCAAACTAATTGTTTTTATTTGGTTTTGTAGTTTTTAGAGGGCGCTATGGAATATCATTCACACGCTGTGGTTACAGAGAGAAACGTAGTCCTGTTAGAGCTGGGACAGGCATCGGATTTGACCGATTATGTCGCCAACGAGGTGCGTGTGGCGCTGGTCTACAACGGCATTTCCCACACTGTGATGTTAGCCAGCCCCGAAAACCTCGAAGAGTTTGCCATTGGCTTTACCTTGTCGGAGCGGATTGTTTCCCATGTGAATGAAATTAAAGGCGTGGATCTCGAATTCACTCCCGAAGGCGTGCTTATTCAGGTGGAAATCACCCAAAGATGCTTTATGGAACTCAAGCAGCAGCGGCGCAATATGGCGGGGCGCACGGGCTGCGGATTGTGCGGTGTGGCTCAGTTGGAAGAGGCGGTAAAACCCGTTATCCGCGTAGATTCGGACGCCAGATTTAATATCGATCACCTGCAGTTTGCCCTCGAACAAGTCAAAGATAATCAACAACATTTTAAGCTCACGGGTGCAACGCATGCGGCCATGGGCTTAGATCAAGATGGACAAATCATCGCCGCCTTTGAAGACATTGGTCGGCACATTGCACTGGATAAATTAATCGGCGGATTCTCAATGTGTCAGGCACAGCGTCCTGTCGCCGTATTGCTCACCAGCCGTGCCAGTTTCGAAATGGTGCAAAAGGCCGCCAGTGCCAATATCCAAATTCTGTTTGCTATGTCCGCCGTGACTTCACTGGCGTTGGAATTAGCAGAGAAAAGCAACATCACGCTTATCGGTTTTTGCCGTAACGGCAGGGCAACGCTTTACACCCACGGTTATCGCCTGTTGGGGCAGCAGTGTGTCAGCTTAGCTAAAGCCATTTAAGCGTGAGGCCACTTGAGATTGAAGTTGTCGAACGCCTTCAATCACTCTGGCACACAGGTTATAAGCGCATTGCGCTTATTTTTTATAGTCTCGTTCATTAGGGTAATGACATGACATGGCAACAATTTAAACAAGAATATTTAGTCCGTTTTTGGGCTCCTATGCCTGCGGTTATCGCCGCCGGTATCCTTTCTACTTACTATTTTGGGTTAACTGGCACTTTTTGGGCTGTCACGGGGGAATTTACGCGCTGGGGCGGGCACTTACTGCAACTCGTAGGGGCAAATCCTGAGACTTGGGGTTATTTCAAAGTGATAGGTTTACAGGGCTCTCCCTTAGACCGCATCGACGGCATGATGATTATCGGTATGTTTGGTGGTTGTATTGCTGCTGCGCTCTGGGCCAATAACGTCAAACTGCGTATGCCACAGAGCCGTATCCGTATTGCTCAGGCGCTGATCGGCGGCATTATTGCTGGCTTTGGTGCCCGCTTGGCTATGGGCTGTAACTTAGCGGCCTTCTTCACGGGTATTCCGCAGTTCTCTTTGCATGCTTGGTTCTTTGCTCTGGCGACCGCTGCGGGCTCTTACTTTGGTGCAAGATTTACCTTACTGCCTATGTTCCGTATTCCGGTTAAGCTGAAGAAGGTGAGTAAAGCGACTTCGATTAAGCAGGATGAAAATCAGGCTCGACGTCGTTTCCGCATCGGTATGTTAGTGTTTGTCGGCATCGTCGGTTGGGGCTTATTGACTATGTTCAATGCGCCTAAACTCGGCATAGCTATGCTTTGCGGAGTCGGATTTGGTCTGTTAATTGAACGGGCACAAATCTGCTTTACCTCAGCGTTCCGCGATATGTGGATCACTGGTCGTACTCACATGGCGAAGGCCATTATCTTAGGTATGGCGGTCAGTGCGATAGGCATTTACAGCTATGTGCAACTGGGTGTGCCCCCCAAAATCATGTGGGCGGGTCCTAATGCGGTGATCGGCGGCTTGCTGTTTGGTTTTGGTATTGTGCTTGCTGGTGGTTGTGAAACGGGCTGGATGTACCGTGCAGTTGAAGGCCAAGTGCATTTCTGGTGGGTCGGTTTAGGCAACGTGTTAGGTTCGACTTTACTGGCGTATTACTGGGATGACCTAGCTCAACCTTTAGCGACCAACTGGGACAAAGTGAATTTATTAACCAGCTTTGGTGATAAAGGCGGTTTATTGCTGACCTATGTGCTGCTGGGACTTTCCTTTGGCGCTATGTTGTTATGGGAAAAACGTTTCTTTGCTCGCAAGGCGAAGCGTGATGAACAATTGCTAGCGGAGGCGGCGTAATGAATCAATATGTTCCAGATTATCAACTCGATATGGTGGGGGAACCTTGCCCTTATCCTGCAGTGGCCACCCTTGAAGCTATGCCTAAGTTAAAGCCCGGTGAAATCCTCGAGGTGATCAGTGACTGTCCGCAGTCCATCAACAATATTCCCCTCGACGCTAAAAATCATGGTTATAAAGTGTTGGAAATTGAGCAGAATGGACCAACGATCCGTTATCTGATCCAGCGTTAGCGATTGATTTTCGCTAAGGCGTAAAACTGAAAAAGGCACAAACTTATGTTTGTGCCTTTTTACTATTTCCTTTGGAAATACAATTAACTTCCTCAGGAAAAGCTTCTTTCAGTCGATGTCTAATTGAGTTAACTCAGGCTTAGCCTTGGCAATCTAGCGGCAGATATTCGTCGGGAATGTCGCTACTGCTGCATACCCAAGTGATATTGCTTTGCTCATCGACTTGTGGTGATAGATAGACTTCGTAGCCTTGATAATCACCGAGCGCTTCGCCTCCAACAAATCCGACTATGCCATCGGAATAGAGATTGAAGGTCGACAACTGCTCGTCGGTAAACCCGAGCACTTCTAACTCAGTTGGCCAAGCTTTATTACCTTGGTAGTAATGTGTTAGTACTTCCGTTATCGGAGCTAATGACTGATGCAACTGGTCAATATGTTCAATGGCGAGTGCGGCATCGGGGACTGTGGCAGGCCCTGTGTTCATTTGCGGCGCCATGATAACTGGATCGGTATAACTGCTGGCTGCACTCATCTTTTCTTGATATTGCTTGTATGCTGGCAACGCAACTGCGGCGGCAACCCCAATAATCGCAGCAAAAATAATGAGTCCACCGCCTGCTGTGCCCATGCGTGGCATAAAGAGGCTAAATACAAATGCCCATGCACTGCGTGATGGCGGCGTGTATTCAGTTCCCTGTGCTTTGGCGTCGACTCTTGCCATACGCTTAGTCAGCCAAGGATAGCTGCCGTTAAGCTCGTGCAGTGACATCCAAAAACCACTCGATTCGCGAGCTTGGCGGATATATTGATCCACATTCATACGTTTCCATTGCTCTACGCCAGCGGCTAATACGGCGACGGCATTGGTGGCAGAACGTAAGCTGTTGCAGCAACGTAACCCGTGGAGATCGCAGGTATATTCACAGGCGCGAGAATAAGCCGCACCCACTAAAGGCAACCAAGTGGCGAAGACTAAAAAGGGGGCCTTGCCAATATGATTGCGGCGAATATGGCCTAATTCGTGGCCGATATAAAAGTTAAGTGCATCTTTATCGGACTCAAGCGCATCCACAATCGATGAAAATAGCACTATATAGTTACGGCCGAGGAAGCGGGTTGCCAGCGCGTTGAGCATGCCATCGGCGGCCAACAAGTAAGCCCGTGGTGGCTCTTTCATTTCTAAACGATCGCAGCATGCTAAATATTGTTTATGTAATTCAGGGAATTGCTCTGCATTGATTTCGACAGCCGTACCTTTTAGGTAGCTGATAAAAGCGGAGTGGCTGAAGAGATAAATAATGAAAAACATCAACACATAGAGCAGGGCCATGCCCAAAGTGCCTATGATCAATGCTGCCCAAACGATTCCAGAGATAATCGCTAACAGAGTGAATAGCGATTTTTCCTTCGAATAGACAATTTCTGTCATTTGAATCGGATTATCGTTCCCTGCAGTTGCGGTAATAACTTGTTCCATGTTGATCCTTTTCCTAGTGAAGTGACAAGCGGCGTGAAAATAGTCAATTTCGCTCGAAAATTCAACCACTATCACGCGTAATGCCAAAATTAACCGTTCTGTGATTCGGTTGAATCAGCATTACGCGCAACTGACGTAGGCAGCTTGTCTCAGGATCTTGCGGCTTTTTGCTTGTTGTTCGTTGCCAAATGCGCTGGCTGTTTTCCAAAGACGGTTAAGGTGCCTTTATCGCCGTGCCCGCTTTAATGGCTGCTTGAGCGAGGCTGACAATTTGCTTCTCTGCGGTATTGGAAAGGCTTTCATGAACTTTGCTTAGCTCATCCATTTGTTGACCAAGCTTGTCCATTGATGTGCTCAGACTGTCGATCTCCGCCTGTATCTGAGGATCTTCATTATCGGTCGCAACATTGAGTAAAAGTTGCTGAGTTTGGCTGTTGATCGCATCGCCTTTTTGCTGCAGCTGTTCACCTATTGCCTGCATTTTTTCTCCCTGTTGTTGCATAGGCATGATGGCGGTTTTGATTTGCGCCACTATGGCGGGATCTGTGATCACGTAAGGCGTTCCTGCGGTTTTCACCCACAGATAATCGGCATGATAAGGATTGCCTTGGCGTTCAAGTTGCTCCCAATCGTCACTGTGACCAGCGCCAATAGTCATTTCGCCATCTTGCTGAACATAAATCCATGAGAAATCTGGCTGACTTTGGCTGAGCACTGATTGGCTGATGACTGATATGCCTCCATCGGCACTGTTGCTCGTTGTTTGGCCCTTTGTTTGAGTCGCCCAAATGGCGGTTGGGATCAGAGCGAGAATAAACAGACCGCTCATAAGTTGAGTGTGCGTATTCATAGTGCTTCCTTGTATGGCTGTGTGGATCGGCGGGTTATGCCTGAGCGCGTTAACTTGCTACCCTGCCACAGCAGAATCTGTGCCATAAAAATTTCATATTACTTATCAATCTAATAGCTATTTAAGTGTCCGACGACCACTGCCGAGATGGCGCTAGAGTGTCCGGCAATGTGTCCGAACAGGCTGGTGGACACGGGTGGCTAAGTCGACGTATTTCTTTCGCCGAGTTCGATTGTTAGCACTAGAATGAAGTGCTCGTGAGGTTGAGATAAAGGTGAATTTAATCACGATTTGTACACTATTTTGAGTGCAATTTAAGGCATGACTCTTTGAGTCAGGTTAGGTTAAGCCACTATAGGCTTAGCTATGGCAAGCGTTGAAGTAACCTACAGAAAATAAAGGAATTGAGATGGCAAAATTAATCAATAAGATGTTGAATAATCGGCTGGGCTTCACTCGGTATTGCGCCGCCGTTGTGATGGTGAGTTCGTTAAGTACAGGAGCGATGGCGGCCGATGTGCCGTCCTTTGACTGCACAAAAGTCGATGCGGGCAGTATCGAAGCTATGGTCTGTAAGGATGCGGGACTGAGCCAACTCGATAATAACTTAGCTGAGGTTTACAGCCAAGCGCTTGAAAAAGCAAAGAATGAACAGCCACCGACTTTAAAAGCGATGCAGCGTGGTTGGGTGAAAGGCCGTAATGAGTGTTGGAAGAGCGACGATAAACACGCGTGTATTGAAGCTAGCTATCAAACCCGTATTGCCGAACTGCAGGCGCAGTACCGTTTAGTCGATATGACCGGCCCAGTGTTTTATGCCTGTAACGGCAATCCTGCTAATGAAGTCGTGGTGACTTATTTTAAAACCGAACCCGCGACTCTAATTGCTGAACATGGTGATAGTACTTCATTGATGTTTGTACAACCCAGCGGCAGTGGTGCTAAGTATCAAGGCCGCAATGAAAGTCTTTGGGAACATCAAGGCGAAGCGAAAGTGGTTTGGGGCTTCGAAGCGCCAGAAATGACGTGTAAACTGGTGACCAAATAGCGTTAATTGAAGGTCGCCATGAAACAAGCCCTTGTGCATATCGCCTTGGTCGTACGAGATTACGATGAGGCGATTGATTTTTATGTGAATAAATTAAAATTCGAATTAGTCGAAGACACTTATCAAGCCGAGCAAGATAAGCGCTGGGTCGTCGTTGCGCCGCCGGGTTCTAAGGGCGCGTCTATTTTGTTAGCGCGGGCTTCTAAGCCAGAGCAGATCGATTTTATTGGTAATCAGGCGGGTGGGCGGGTGTTCTTATTCTTGAATACCGATGACTTTTGGCGTGATTATCGCCGTATGGTCGCCGATGGCGTCGAATTTGCGCGCGAGCCACAAGAGCAAGACTACGGCACAGTCGCTGTGTTTAAAGATCTCTACGGTAATTTATGGGATTTACTGCAATTGAATGATGGGCATCCTATGGCGTACAGGTTAGCGTATCAGGAGTGAGGATTAGAAATTAATACCTAGTCCAAGGTTGTACTTGATATCACGAGTAGTGTGCCAAGGTGTTTGAGTTTCATTAATATCATACTTAAACGAGAGGTAAATCTCTTGTGTAAGCAGATACTTAAGCCCTATTATTGAGTCTGAAATATAGTCAATGGTTGGCGTGTCAGGGAAAGCGATTTGGAGATCGGCATAGGTCTCCAGCACGCCATCAAACCAATACTGTTTATAGTTAATTGTGGTTGCCCAAGCATTGAGTTGATAGGTAAATATTTGACTATCTAACCAAAAGTGGTTGTAAGTGACAACAAAGTCCAGTTTATCTCGTCCTATTCCCCAAAATCGATAACCCGGTCCGAGCGCGGCGTAATAATTGCGAACGGGGAAGTCGAGTCTATCTTCTTGAAAATAATCTTCTTGACGTAATAACCAATGCTCGCTGATGAGGTAGTCAAGGCTGTAGTGAGCTTCAAGCGTATTGCGTTTAGTGGTTTTCTCTTCGGTTTCATAGCGAACCTCAGTTTTGAGGTTATGGCGCCATTGTAAGGTTTCGGCGGTAATATCGCCTTTGGCATGAAGTTTTTGGGTATTTTTAGTGTTACTGGTGACATCAATTGCGGCTTCAACACTGCCACTATAGCGCCACTCAGAGTCACTTTTTCGGTCAGAAAACACCAGATCACTAATAGGAGTTTGTCGATTATTTACCAGCACAAACCCATCGAGGTCGGAGTATTGAATGCTCACATCATGCAGGGTGCGATTAATGCTCCAATAATGATTTTGGGTGGTTTCAAAGCTTTTAATTGCACTACGTTCGATGGTTATTTTAGGGGAATAATTGGGTTTGATGATTAAGTGTTCTTCGTCAAAGTTTTTAATTTCGCCAGTGATTCTATCGCCATTTCTGAGTAACACGGTATCAGCAAGGCTTTGTCCACTTAAGCCCACCAGAAGCATGGCTATAGATAACGTAGGGTAGCGATTTGGCATTAGCGACTGGCTCAGCATAAACGGTGTCGGATATGTTGGCATTCTAGCCTATATCACAGCGAGTAAGGCAATAGTGTTAAGAGGAAGAGATGGAATTGGACATCAACGTCCAATTCCTGCTTTTACTCAAAGGATTAGCGGGAGTTAATTTCGGTGATTTTGAGGTTAATTAACTGCTTCTGCCATTGAGCTTTATCTATGCCTTCGACCCAAATCACGCTGCTTTTACGCTGCTCGCCCTTACGCAGATAGGTTTCAGGCATGCGGAAAATGGCTTCCCACACTTCGAGTTTTTCGGTTTTGAGCAAAGTACCATTATCGGCGAAGAAGCTAGCTTCAACTTCAACTAAGGTAACGTGTTCATTGCTGGTGCTGGCGAGATCGAAGCTGAGTCCGAGTTTATCGCCTTTCCATTGACCTTCGGCAAAGCTGACTTTGATGCCGTCTTTACCGGTTGAGCCTAGTAGCTCAGGTTGGGCAATTGCGGTGGCAGTCAAGGTGGTGACTGGCGCAGCCACAGTTTGAGTGGCGAGTGAAACACTTGGGACGCTGGCAATATTGCTTGAGGTGCTCACTGCCGTCGCTGCTAAGGCATTGGGCGCTGCTTTGGTTTCTGTGATCACATATTCCCAGGTAAAGTCGTCTTTGAGTCTGACTTGGGCGCCATTTTCTAGGGTGATTTGAGCTACGTCGGCGGCCATAACCGATGATGTTAGCAATAACAATGAGCTAAGTGCGCTAAGGCGTAATGAAGTTTGCATTAATTTTCTGGCTCCGATATCCGTCTGAGTCAATATTCTGCCCTAACATAAACAATTTGCCGCATATTAGTCACTGTCTAAGTCGTGTTTTGACGAATAAAGTGGATTTAGCTGGAAGATACTGACTCGAATACAGATTGAGTTCACTGAGTGTGGCACTATATTGATAGCGCGGTGACAGGACACAGTCAGATAGCGGCATTATCAATCAATTTAGCGAGAGGAGATTAAGATGCAGATTAAACATGGAATTTATGGCGTCGTTATTGGCTTGGTATTGAGCGCAGCGGCATGGGCCGATGAAGCCCCTAAAGTCGGCTGCGCGGCGAAATTAGAGGCCATCAGTGCCGAACTTGCCCAAGCCAAAGCAGCAGGTAATAAACATAAAGTCGACGGGCTCGAAAAGGCCTATAACGAAGTCTCAACCCATTGTGACGATGACAGTTTATATGCCGAGCGCGCCGCCAAAGTTGCGGCCTTAGAAGAAAAACTGACCGAGCGTCAAAACGAGTTGGCCAAAGCCATAGAAGAAGGTCGTTCTATGGATAAAATCAACAAGAAACGCAATAAGGTCGCCGAAGTGGAATTGGAGCTTGCTAAGGCGCGAGCCGAGCTAACCCAATAAGTCGCCTAGCTCAGTCGTTTGGATATGCATTAGGCTTAGCCCGCGTAACCTATGCTAAAAACTGTGGATTCTGTGCTGGAGTTGTAGCCCGCGCTCAGGATGAAATGTTCGGTAATGCGGTATCTAAGCCCAGCTTCTGCGCCCCAGCGGGTGGTTTTATCTTCATCCCACCTAGGTTTGCCATCGACAATTCTGGGTGAAATATTGTTAGTGTAAGACACTGTACTGGTATAGCCGCTGCCGCCCGCATAAAAGCTTAAGTCGGCAGTGAGGCTGTAGCTTAACCCTAAGCGAAAGAGGCTTTCTTGGCGGAAGGACTGCGCGGGCTCTGGTACGATAATGTCGGTTTCACGGCTGCGGGCATAGCCTAGGTAATATCCCCATTGCTGGTAATTATTATCGAAATGATAGGGTGCGAGTGTAATACCGTAGAGATTGTCTGCAGCGGGCACGTAATCTAGCATGAGGGCGATATAAGGCGCATTGGCGGTTTTCTCTGATTTATCTGGCATCACCAATGGCTTAGAAGTGCTATATTCGGCCGCTTGAAGCGGTTGGTATAGGCTCAATAGTCCAAAGCTAAGACAAGCGACCTTAGATGAATAACGACACATAGAATGGTTTCCTTAGAGATAGGGGAAATATTGTTCATTTTCCTTTGTGCTTGGTCAATTCAAAATGCTAAAATCTCTTTTAAAATAAGTATTTGTAAATTTATTGTGTTTGAGCATGAGTATTTTCTAGGGTGGCATTAACCGAGGTCAACTCGGCCGTTACCTTTGTATGGGTTTGTTGCGCTAGCGCCTAGGTTGGAGTGGAATTGTGGATCAGGAAATAAGGCTCGAAATTTCGGCATGGTTAGCGGGCTTTGGGATTGATAGCCAACCCTCGGACGGCATATCAACCAGCATAATGATCATTGCCTGCTTACTGCTGGCGGGTATCGCTTATCTCATTGTTCGACGTGTAGTTATACGCGCTGTCAACATGGTGATCCTGCGCTCCAAAGTCACCTGGGACGATGTGTTCATGCGTTACAAAGTGCTCGAAAAGCTGGCCATGCTAGTGCCTGCAATCGTGCTCAATCTATTAGTGCCCATCGCCTTAACCGAACATCAAATCTTAAGTAATTTAATCGACCGGTTGCTGAGTATTTGGCTGGTGGTGCTGATGATCCGCGCTATTTATGCGGGTTTAGATGCGGTCGATGAAATTTCAGATGTCAATCTGGTGAGCCGACGTTTACCCGTTAAAAGCTTTGTGCAGTTAACTAAGCTGTTCTTATTCTTTGTCGGTATTATCGTATCTATCTCCATCTTGGCCGATCAGTCGCCTGTGTACTTCCTCAGCGGCTTAGGTGTGGCGACGGGTTTTGTGATGTTAGTGTTCCGCGACACTATCTTAGGTTTCGTGGCGGGCATTCAGTTAGCGGCTAACCGTATGGTGAGCAAGGGCGACTGGATCCAGATGGACAAATACGGAGCCGACGGTGCGGTAGAAGAGGTTTCGCTGACCACAGTAAAAGTGCGCAACTGGGACAAAACCATCACTATGATCCCCGCCTATGCCTTAGTGTCGGATGCGTTTCGCAACTGGCGTGGTATGTCTGAGTCGGGTGGGCGTAGGATCAAACGCGCTGTTAATATCGACATCAACAGCATTAAGTTTTTGAGCGAGGAAGAGCACGAACGTCTCAGTAAGATCAATTGCTTAAAAGAATATTTCCCTGCCAAAATCAACGAAATCCGCGAGGCGAATGCCAGAGTCTCTGACCTTGATATGAAAGTGAATGGTCGCCATTTGACTAACGTCGGCACCTTCCGCGCTTACCTGCAGGAATACCTACAGCGTCACGATAAAGTGCACAAGGACATGACCCTAATGGTGCGTCAGCTCGCACCAACCACAGAGGGTCTACCGATCGAGATTTATATCTTCACTAACGATACTCGCTGGGCATTTTATGAAGCGATACAAGCGGATATCTTCGACCATGTTTTTGCAATATTGCCTGAGTTTGGTCTGCAGGCTTTCCAAGCGCCAACGGGTAACGATATTCGCAGCTTGAAATCGGTAAAGGTCGAGGGTTAGTCTCGACTGATCAGAATCGCGGCTAAGGTAAGAAAGACACCGCCGCTGCTTCTGTCAAACCAATGCAGCTTGTTGCTCGCCTTTAGGCTGGGCGCAAGCACATTGGCCATGCTGGCGTAAATCATCACAAAGCTAAAATCCACTATTGCCCAAGTGGCTGCCAGTATCATAAGTTGCGGTAATTGCGGCGCGGCAAGATCGATAAATTGCGGAAACAGCGCGGCAAAAAACAGTAAATCCTTGGGATTACTGATCCCCACTAGAAACGCCTGCTGATAAAGTTGTCTTGGCGTGCCTTTGCCTTTTGATTGGCCGATCTCAAGGGGTTGAACTTGGTTCTTAGTCAACAACAACTTGATGCCTAAAAACACTAAATAGGCTGCGCCACACCATTTTAGCAAGGTAAAACCGTATTCTGAGGTGCTGATAATGGCGCCTAATCCCGCCGCTGACGCCATCATCAAGACTAAAGCGGCACTCACACTGCCAAGGCCTGTGGCTATGCTGCGCATCTTGCCGAAATGGATCCCGTGGGACATAGACAACATAGCGATGGGGCCGGGTGAGATCCCAATCAATACAATGGCCAAGAGATAGAGTAACCAAGTTTCGGGTTGCATGTGTGCCGCTCTAAATAGGGGGAAAGATTAATGTTTCGCACTCGCCACAAAATCAGGGATCACCTTAGGATGACGGCCTTTAATGGTGCGATAGAAGCTCAAAATCTCGTGCATGTCGGTCGCGATATCACCACTGGGTTGCAGTGGCGTGCGGATAACGACAGTGCGGCGGCTAAAGTCTAAGCCAACGGGAGTGATAGGCACGTGAGCCTTGCAGGCTATATGGTAGAAGCCGCATTTCCAGCGTGTTACTGGGCTGCGGGTGCCTTCGGGCGCCAACGCTAGCTTATAATCGGTTTTCGACTCAAACAGCTGCACAGCAGCATCGACTAAGTTATTGTTTTTGCGCCTATCCACCGGGTTGCCGCCAATCGCGCGGAAGAACCAGCCCCAAGGCGGGATAAAGAGTTGGTGTTTACCGAGAAAGTGAATTCGAGTGCCAAGCGCCCCACGGGCTAAGATACCCACGATGAAGTCCCAGTTACTGGTATGCGGCGCGACTATGATGATGTATTTAGCGCTGTCGGGCAGTTGGCCTTCTATCTGCCAGCCTGAAAGCTTAAGTAGCCAACGGCAAAGTGGTGTAAACATAGTTCGGTGCCCAGAGTCGAAAAATTAATAATATCATCAGCTTTTTTAGATTTTAAATTGGCTTAAGCAAGATAGTCTGTGCTGAATTCGCTATAGTACAGTTTAACCTGATTGTGGGGGAACAATACTATGTTGAAAAATGGACTATTAAACAAGGCTAGCTGGCAGCGTGTTTTTGCGACACTTTTATTCTTAGTGACTTGCCATGTGAGTGCGGTGCCGACGGATGAAATTACGCAGATGCTCAAAGGCCAAGAAGACGCCTGGAATCGCGGCGATCTCGATGCTTATATGCAAGGTTACTGGAAGAGTGAGCAATTGCGTTTTGTTTCTAACGGTAAGTTTCGTTACGGCTGGGAGGAAACCCTTGCCGCTTATAAGAAAAATTACCCCAATAAAGAAGCGCTTGGTGAGCTGAAGTTCACGATAAAAGAAATCAAAATGCTCAGCAATTACGCCGCTATGGTCGTTGGGCGCTGGGATTTACGGCGGATAAAAGATGCCCCAACGGGCGTGTTTACCCTGTTGATTGAGAAAATTGACGACCGCTGGGTGATCACTATGGATCACAGTTCGGACTAAGTCGCAGTTTTAATTGAACAACAGCGCTGACTAAAGTGCGCGTTTAACTCAGCACAGAAGGTGAGCTTTACGATAGTAAACAGTCTGGCTTAGCGGGTGGCTCGGCGGGCAGGGTTAAATGGAAATCCTGCTGTCCGAGCTGTCTACCTTTACCGTCGTATCTCACTTCGGTGAAATGCATGCCGCCCTCAGTATCCTCAAGTAGAATGCTGGTGGAGCGCGTACCATAGTCGGGGTGACGAATATAAATTGCGGCTAAGCGCCGTTCCCACTCTATCCCCACTCCCGTGTTCGGCAATTCATTATCTTGTGGTTGAGAGTCGTCTTTCATCAGCTGTAACAGCGCTTGCACTTCTAGGTTGTCTGACTGATTGATCACGGCTTCTAGCGCTTGTTGTCCCTTCGCCATTTTCGGCCAAATATCATCGAGTGCGCCATTGCTAATGGCATGAAATCCATCGGCGAGTTTAACTGTGTCTTTATTGATGCTGTTAAAACAATATAAGTCAGTACCTTGGCCGAAGATGAGATTGAATGGTTGATAATTGTCACTGTGCTCAACGAGCCAATTTGGGCACACGAGCGACCCAGAGTTGAGTGTCATAGTGATGAGTTCACCACGACTACGCATGGCTTCTGGGGGCTTTTGCGGTACGCGTAAATTCGTCACAGCGGCGACTTGTCCCTGCTTATTCACCCCAAACCAAGTGCCGCCCGCCTGCAGATCTTTTCCTGCGAGTATGTTTTCTTCCGGTGGCCAAAAGTGTGCTGGTGCGGTCGGTCTATGGTGAAACTCATCACGGTTGGCACAGATGATTAAGGGATACTTAGGATGGGCATTAATGGCGACAAAGAGTATGCACATAGCAGGCTAAATTAATCCAAAGGTAGATTAACTTAGCCTGTCTGCTCACAAATGAACAGTGTTAGTGGTGCGAGTGCTTATCCGCTTTTGCTTTTTCGTGTGTATGTTCATCGGAATGATCATGGGCACTAGGTATTTCAGTCGTGCTTTGAACAGATGCGTGCGAAGCGCTAGGTTCATGGCTATGTGCATGTTCGTGGGAATGTCCATGCGCGTGTGAATGACTATGCGAGTTCGCTACCGGTTTGCTCAGCATTAAGCGGCGTAAAAATTTACGTGGGCCTAAGCGTAGTAAGCTGGCGGCAAATAATCCCGACAGGATCAGCAGCGCGATTAAGTTCACCACTTCCGGTAAAGTGAACAGCGAGAACCACAGTGGTAGACGCAGTGCAGCGACTAAACTCAGCGCAATAATACTCAGTAATATTGCCCTTTGTGGCCATGTCATTAACTTAAGCTGCGCTATGTTAAGCACTGGTGCGGCAATCAGCGGCATGATAATCGCGATAGGGCTCCAGCCACTATAGGCCAGTGCAAGAGCCAGCACCGCTGCGCCTAAGTTGCAGAAACGCATAGGTAAAAATACGAGTAACAGCACTATAACCTGCAGCAGCGGATTGCTTAATGGCACCGAAGGATGGCCGATTAAATTCACTAGGACTAGGCTGAGTAAAATCCACGGTGCGCTGCGATCGACTAAATGTGCAAAGCCGAAACGCAGGGCATTGCTAGGTAATTTAGTGTGTGGATCGGTAATAGTGACGTTAGCGTGGCTTAAATAAGCGCTAAGAATAAAGACCACAAGTAACTGGAATAACGCTATCCAAGGACCGAGTAACAGGGCGGTGATCACTAAGGCTTCTGGCCCCGCTAAGCGTTGAAACCAGCGGCGGGCTAAGCTGCTATCCTGCGGTGTTAAACCGAACTTGAAGCGCAGCGCAGCCGCACCATAGCTCAGCAGTAATATGGGCGCGAGTGTCAGTAGCCAAGTCATTAATTGTTCTGTGCTGTGATCATGGTGGGCATGTTCGTGGCCGCCAGAATCCATCAAGAGCAGCATCACGAGCAAGCCTATGCCGAGCAAACTGCCGATACCCGCTTGGTACTCGTATTTGCCTTGCTTGTCGGTATCGTGCTGGCCGTGGGGTTGATGTAGCACCACATGCAAAATAGAACCGGTAACAAAGGCTTGTAAATAAACGGTATTTTCTAAACTGAGCTGAGTGATTAATTGCTCGCCTGCAAAGTAACCTACACCCGTAAGCAGCATCATAGCGACCAGCACTAAGCTAGCCCAGCGGGTGCCGACTTGAGGTTTGAGTAACCACCAAATGGCAAGGCCGACGGGGAGGCGATGCATAATGACCCCGAGTGCGAGTAAAATCGAATTGCCATCTTGCTGCGCCAATACCATAGCGCCACCGTCTGTGATGGTGTGCAGTAGCAAGCCACCGATCCCTAGGGACAAGGTGAGATTATGGGTGATTTCTGAATAACGGTGGAATAGGCGTTCGCTGGCGGTCGGTCCCCAGATACCTAGGAATACAAAAACAACGGCTAACAAACCGCCATGCTGCAGCAGCTCTGGCAAGATGTGGATCAACACTAATCCGCTTAATGAGACGAATATAAAGCCATCGAGCCCCTTCTGTAATCCGCTGCCCGATGAAAAGTAGCGATAAAACAGTGGCCCAATTAAGAGTGCGATACAACTAGCAAGAAGATAGAGCATGGATTCCACGGAAATTTGCTGAAAAAACGCCATAGTATACCAGCTGTAAGTCAAAGTGAGCAGTGACTTGCTGGCAATTTACCAAACTGACATTTTGCGCTGGGATTTTCGGGGGCGAATTTTATTCACTTTAGCCATTTAGCGGAGAAATTTTCAGATCTAAGACGAGAAAAGGTTATACAATATGGGCTTATGTTGGCTTGGGTGTTGATACGTTAAATGGATATATTTTCTGCTGCGGTAATGTTGTTTTTGATCATGGACCCTCTGGGGAATTTGCCGATTTTTGCGTCGATTCTACGGCATATCGATCCTAAGAAACGCCGTAAGGTATTGATCCGCGAGTTACTCTTCGCCTTAGTGATCATGCTGTCTTTCCTTTATGCGGGTGAGGCTATCTTAAGTTTCTTAAATCTTCGCTCTGAGTCTGTGAGTATTGCAGGCGGGATTATTCTGTTTCTTATCGCGATTAAAATGATTTTCCCTCAACCCGGTGGTGTCGTTGGATTAGCCGCGGGAGAAGAGCCATTTATCGTACCTATGGCCATTCCCTTGATGGCAGGTCCATCGATTCTTGCCGCTTTGATTCTACTGGCGCATACCGATAGCTCACGCATGGGCGATTGGACCATAGCATTAGTGTCTGCTTGGGGGGCAAGCGCAGTGATCTTAATGTTTTATAAACTCTTCACCCGTGTGCTGGGTGAAAAAGGCCTCACTGCGGTTGAGCGTTTGATGGGCATGGTATTGGTCATGATCTCAGTACAAATGTTCCTCGACGGTATTTCAAATTATCTAAAAACCGCCGGCTAAATTTATCTCGCTCGCTTAAATCGAAACCGCATTAACGCTATTAATGCGGTTTTTTTATGGCAGGGATTTGGCTGGAATGCCCTCAGCATAGAGGTTTGCTGAATAAACGCTGACAAAAGTGTAAATCGTGCCAGCGAAGCAATGTATCAAGTTGTTACTTCAACGCAGTGCTGATAATGTCAAAAACTCTGTCTCTCTATCTTGAGATAGATAAACCCTGAGTAGATGACTCATAAAGGCAAATTTGTCTTAATACAAAGAGACACTAGTCTTAATAAATAGAATGGCGTTGGCTGTTACAGTAAGGATGTTAAAAATGCGAAGTGCAAAAGGCGTGACAGCGTTTGGACTGATGTTGGCATTGATTAGCGGCGCGAGTATTGCGGCTCCGAATCATACGCCTGCTGATGCGGGTGTGATTAATAAAGATCGAATTTTATATTGGTTGATTAAACGTGGCGAAGTGGCCGCCGATGCCAGTGATAGCGTAAAGCAGGAAGCGATAGAAGCGTATATTCATCGTGCCACCTTGACTCAACCTAAGGCTCCGCGCATCGAAGTTGAAGCTGAACATCAGCGTCTGCAAAGAGCTAAGTCATCGCAAATGATGCGATCACCTGCACAGCGTTTACTGGTTGATGCGGATGTAAAAAAAACCGTTAAAGTACTCACGGTATTAGTGGATTTCCCTGATTTAAAACATGATAACAATGGCTTAAGTGCGGGCGATACGGCCATGTATTACCCAAGTTATCCTGCGTCCCACTACAAGGCATTACTCTTTTCGACGACTGGCTTTAATGGTCCACAGGGGCAGACGTTAGATTCGGCTTATCAATATTATCAAGCGGTTTCAGGGCAAACCTTCTCCTTTACTGGGGATGTAAAGGGTTGGTATACCGCCTCACAAAATGCCGAATACTATGGTGCTAATGATCCAGATACTCGTAGTGATTCACAGGTCGAACAATTGGTAAAAGAAGCCGTATCTCAGGCCGTCGCGAATATGTCTCCTGCAGAGTTGGCTAGCTATGATGTTGAAGACCAAAATGATTTGAACAACAACGGTAATTACAACGAGCCCGATGGCATTATCGACCATGTGATGATTTTCCACTCTAGCGTAGGCGAAGAGGTCGGCGGCGGAAAATTAGGTGCGAGTGCAATTTGGTCGCATCGATTTTTTGTCGACCAAGCAACCAATGGCTATGCGCTTCCTGGTACGGATAAAAAAGTATTCGGTTATACCATTCAGCCTATCGATGCGGCCACGGGCGTGTGTACCCACGAGTTTGGCCATGATTTAGGTCTGCCAGATGAATACGATACCACTGAAAATGATAATAAAGACGGCTCGCCTGTAGGGTTATGGTCTTTGATGTCTGGTGGAAGTTGGGCTGGCGCTATCGCTGGTGCCCAGCCGAGTGGCTTTAGTCCCTATGCGCGCTCTTACCTACAGGAAAGATATAAAGGTAAGTGGTTGAATGAACGTGAAATCAGCTTAGATAGTATTCCAAAATCTGGCATGGATGTGACCTTGAATGAGGCGGTTAATCATCAGGCGGTTAACCAGATATCCATTCCACTTCCTCCAACGCCAATCCCCTTTAAAGCACCTTATCAGGGCAGTTATCAGTATTATTCTGGTCAAGGGGATATGCTGAATAACAGCATGAATTTCAATGTTACTTTGCCCGCAGTCACGACAGATAAACTGATCCTGAGTATGAAAGCCAGTTGGAGTATTGAGCGTGACTATGACTACATGCAAGTGAAAGTGGATGGTGAGGCTATTGCGGGTAATCACACTAAGTTTAACAATGGGGTAAATAGCGCTCGCCATATCATTACAGGCGAGTCGTCTGCGATTGCTCAGGCGGAAGGCAATGATGCTTGGGTAACGTTAGAGTATGATTTATCTGCCTATTCAGGGAAAACGATTGCGGTCGAGATCAATTATGTCACCGATGACTATACCGGAGGGTCAGGGATCACTCTCGATAACATCAGCGTTAAACAAAATACCACTGATTTCTATAGTGATAATGCTGAAGTTGCGGATAAAGTGACATTCTATGGTTATAGCCGGATTAAGGACTCACGTCCTGATCCAAAATCCCAGTCTCGTTATATTATCCAATTGCGTAGCCATAACGGTGTCGATGCGGGTTTGCAAGCAAAAAGCTTTGATCCTGGCGTATTAGTCTGGTTAGAAAATTTGGGTTACAGAGACAATAACGTTTCAGAGCATGCTGGCCATGGCTTGATTGGCGTGATTGATGCTGACCAAAACTTGATTGGCACTCGCTCTACCGAGGTACAAATCCGCGATGCAGCCTTTAGCACAGTAAAACAAACTTTCTATGCAGGTGACAATAATCTCGATGCTGTTAGCCTGTTTGATGATAGTTTTGATTACAGCGCGCCGCTACAACCCCAGTCAGGCATAGTATTGCAGCAGTTAGGTTTGACGATGCAGGTACTATCGCAAGCCAGCAATAACAGCACTGCGGTTATTCGGTTAGCAAATGCAAATTCTGATGCTGTAGCGCCATTAAAAGTCAGTTTTACTAATGTGGTCAATCAATTAGTTGTAAACTTCACCAGTAATATTAATGGTGGTATGGGGGCATTAACCTACGCTTGGGATTTTGGTGATGGCACCACAAGTGCAGCGGCTTCGCCAACCCATACCTACGCAAGCGCAGGCACTTATACTGTGACGCTTACAGTAACTGATGCGCAAAATACTAAAGATATTAGTAGTCTGACAGTGACCGTTACTGCACCAGTTACACCGCCAGTCACACCTCCTGTGACTCCGCCGGCGAATGAGAGTTCTGGCGGTGGTAGTCTAGGTTGGTTGAGCCTTGCTTTCCTTGGCTTATTGACTTGGCGTCGCCAGTTAAATATTCGCTAAGTTAATCGCGTGATAGCAGAGCAAAAATGCCTCTAATTTAGAGGCATTTTTATTTGTCATCAGTCATTAGTGCAGCTTTGGCTAAAGCTCGGATTCATAACTGACGGATAGCTTGTTCGGCCGCAGGCAGAAAGATTTCACTCACGATCATTTCGTGCTCACCGTGATGAAAATAGCGGCGGCGTCCCCAGAGTTCATGTTCGACACTCTGATCTAAACTTTCGGCTAAATGCGCGAGGCGGCTACAGGTCTCAAAACTGGCGACTTCAATTCTGCCTGGGATAAAATGATCTTGGCTAAACAGCAGTTCACCTAAGGGGCGGGTGCCCAGACCAAGGAAATCGGCTTGGCGCTCGGCCATTAACTTTTCGGGGATCAAGGTTCTGGCAAATACCCAAGGGATTGAGTCGAGGCAAAGTAACACTTCGCGGATCCATACTGAGCCTTGCTGGGGATATTCGCCATCTAAGGGCGCATGCAGTCCTTCGCCAAGGACTTTGACTTCAAATTGAGTGCAGCAAGTTTTGAGTTTTTGAGTTAGGCTGCCAGTGGCAAGTAACCATTCTTTCAAGGGCGATTTGGGGAGTTTGTTGGCGCTTTCGGCACAAAACCACTGAATAGATTCACCATAGGGGAAGCTTAAGCTAGTCACATTCATTAAATACTCGTTACAATATAGGCAAACGTCGGCAGTCTAGCATGTCGCGACGCGAGCAGATAGATTGGGAAGTTTCTTCCATTACCATTATTGTTTTTAGGGAGCCGTAAGCCGCTATGAAAAAATTACTCTCAGTCTGTCTGATCCTGTTTACCAGTGTTTTCAGTGTTTATGCGGCCGATGAAAAAGAAGCTGCACCTGCTGCGACGCCTACGGGTGAGTACGCCTACTATGGTTTTGAGCCCGAAATCGTCACTAACTACATTTCTAACCGCAAGAAATTAGGTTTTGTGAAGATCAGCGTCGAGTTAATGGTTAAGAGCCCAGATGATTTGGTCACAGTTGAGCGCCACGATCCGCTATTGCGCGCCGCTATCGTTGAAGTGTTAGGCAATCAATCAGAAGAAAAGATTAAGTCACTCACTGGCCGTGAAGAAATCCGTCGTGAGTGCTTCGATATGGTCAATAATCTGCTCACTCAAGAAGCGGGTAAAGCCTTGATTGTAAACTTACTCTTTACCTCTTATCTGTACGATTAATTCATTGTCTTATTTTATGGGCTGACTGATGTCGGCCCAGTGTTACAAGAGCTGCTATGTCAAAACCTGCCGTGAAATCCGTTCCATCAGCGACTGCGAAAACCGCAACCCGCGCAGCGAACCCCAGCCAAAAAGCTAAAGCACCAAAGCAGGCGAAACCTGAAGGAAAAGGCAGAGCAAAGCCAAGCAAAGACAAACCCAGAGCTGAAATCAAAAAAGCCCTGCATCCGCGTAACGCCCACTTGAATGGCTATGATTTTCCGGCGCTAATCAGTGCATTTCCTCAGCTGAAAACCTTTGTGCGGCCCACGCCCTATGGCGCGCTATCGATAGATTTTGCCGACCCGCTGGCAGTCAAAACCCTCAATGCGGCGTTACTCAAACATCACTATGGAATTGGTTCTTGGGATATTCCTCAGGGCGCACTTTGTCCTCCGATCCCCGGTCGCGTCGATTATGTGCATTACGTGGCAGATCTGTTAGCCGAAGGCGATAAGTCATGTGCCATGGATAAGGCGAGGGTGCTGGATATTGGCACAGGCGCGAACGGCATTTATCCCATATTGGGCTGCCAAGTGTATGGCTGGCAATATGTTGCCTCGGATATCAATGCCCATTCACTCACCAATGTGCAGAGTATTATCGAGCAAAACCCTGCGCTGCAAGGGCGGATAAGCTTGCGATTACAACCGGATGACAAGGCGGTATTCAAGGGAGTTATTCAAGCCGAAGAACGTTTTGAGTTAACCCTGTGTAATCCTCCGTTTCATGCCTCTATGGCCGAGGCGAGCGAAGGTACAAAGCGTAAGGTGAATAATCTACAGGTTAATCGGGGGAGCTCAGTAAAGGCTGCACCTAAGCTGAATTTCGGCGGCCAAGCGGCAGAGCTTTGGTGCCAAGGTGGAGAGCGACAGTTCTTGGCGACCATGATCCGTGAGAGTCAGATGTTTGCAGACCAATGCTTGTGGTTTACTAGCCTAGTATCGAAGCAAGAAAACCTGAAACCTTGTTATCAAGCCTTAGCACAGTTGAACGTCGATACCGTAAAGACGATTGAAATGCAGCAAGGCAATAAAATTACGCGGGTCTTAGCGTGGAGCTTTCAGTCGGCCGCTAAGCGCAAAATCTGGCGCGCTGAACACTTAGCCAATTAAGATTTTCAGTTTACTTAATAACAAAACAGGCGCCAATGGCGCCTGTTTTGATTAAAGGTAAAAATAACCACTGTTACTGCGGCTTTTCTTCCTGATGATCACGGCGGAATAACGCCCACTCTTCTATGGCTTCACCGTTTGGCAAGGTACAGATACCATGCTCACCTTCGGCGGTTTTCTCTATTACTAAGCTACCACCCTGAGAGATGCAATACTCAGAGGCCGGATTAGCAATCTTAACTTGCGCAGCAGGTTTTTCAGCTTCGCCGCAACCCACGAGTGCCACAGTTGCCAGCAGTAAAGTTGCAGTAAACGGTAATAGGACTTTCATAGACACTCCTTGGTGACTTATTTACGCCCTAAAATTCGCAGAATGCGTAGGAATAAGTTGATGATATCCATATACAAAGCGGCAGCGCTATCGATGGCATTATCTATGGTTTTAGGGATCTGATTCGCCCGTCCCCAGTCGTAACCTATATACCCGCAGAAAATCAGCACCACTATCCAATCTAAAATGCCGTGGTGAGTATTAAAGATAAACACTTCAATTAGCTCGACTACGATAACCAGCAACAAAGCAATCGTGAGTGCACCGGCAATTTTCTGGAAAAAGGCGGGAAAGAGTGTGCCTAGACACATCATGGCAATGGTTACTAGGCCAGTAATGCGAATGGCTTCCGTCACTAATTCAGGGTCGTATTGACTGACTACCATATTGATAATTAAGCCGAAGGGGACGACTACAAAGTTGTAGCCAATAAAGCTGACCACGGGATTGCTCGATTTTTGAAACAGATAAATCCCGAAAAAACAGGAGGCAAAATAGCCGATAAAGAAAATCCAAGGATTCACGCTGGCAATCGCTTCTGGGTCGATATTGGTGACCATCCAATAGTTAACGGCAAAACCCCAAATCAGCGTGAGGCCGATAACGAGGTTGTAGATACCAGCGCCAACGATGGGATCGTCTGTGGTCATGCGATCAAATACACTATTTTCCGAATCCATATATTTTCCTTTTTATTTCCGTATGTTAACTGGTCGTTCAGCCTCACCAGCATCGGGCTAACTTAAGGCAAGTAAAGCTGTTTTTCAAGCGAGAATATCTTAAGCCTGAGTACCACAGACACTGCAGTTGGCGTGTTTCGGTAGTTTCATCTCACGAAACTCCATCGTCATCGCATCGATCATCAACATGCGTCCCGCTAAGGTTTTACCCATACCAGTGATGACCTTGATGGCTTCAACTGCCTGCAAGCAACCTATCATGCCGACCACAGGCGCGAGTATGCCTGACTCGACGCAGCTGAGTTGTTGCTCGCCAAATAGGGCGCTAAAGCAGTGATAACAAGGTGTGTCGCTGTGATAATCAAACACTGTGACCATGCCTTCCATCCGAATGGCTGCCGCGGACACTAAGGGCACTTTATGCTTAAAACAGCTGAGATTGAGTTGTTCGCGCACACTGACATTATCGGTGCAGTCGAGCACTAGATTGTGATTGGCGACAAGGGCGTCAATCTCATGATCATCTAATACTGCATTGATAATGTTGATCTTAATAAAGGGATTGAGCTGACTCAGGCTCTGTTTGGCCGATTCGACTTTTGGCTGGCCGACATTGGCATCTTGATGCAGCACTTGGCGCTGCAGGTTAGAGAGTTCAACGTGATCAAAATCGACCAAGGTCAGCTCGCCAATCCCTGCAACTGTGAGGTATTGGCTGGCGGCGCAGCCTAATCCGCCTGCACCTATCATCAACACTTTCGCTTGTTTTAGGTGTTCTTGGCCGTCGATATCCATGGCTTTGATGGAGATCTGACGGCTGTATCTTAAGAGTTCGCTGTCGCTGAGAATATCGTCAGGCACATTCATAGAGATTTTCCTAGCAGAGCACGCTGTTAAAGGGCTCGACCGTCACTTGCGTGCCAGCGGCAGTATCCCCTTGGAATTGTTCCAATAAAACGAAACAGTTCGCTAGGCTCATTGAAGTCAACATGCCAGAACCTTGGCTACCAGTAATGGCAACCTCGAGTTTGCCCTCTGCATTACGGCTTAAAATGCCCCGTTGATATTCGACGCGGCCCGGTTGTTTACGCACCGGTGTGGTGAGTATGGCGTCTAACATCAAAGGTTCAACTGGGGTTAAACCCTGCATCTTGTTCAGGATAGGCCAAACGAGCTTATAAAACGTCACCATAGAAGACACGGGATTGCCCGGTAAACCACAGAATACCGCCTTGCCAATTTTTCCCATGGCGAAGGGCTTGCCTGGTTTGATGGCGAGTTTCCAGAAGGTGATTTTGCCTTCTTCATCGAGAATTTGTTTCGTGAAATCCGCTTCGCCTACCGACACGCCGCCCGAGGTTAGCACCATATCTGCTTGGCTGGCGGCTTGGCGAAATGCCTGACGTATGGCTTCAGGATCATCGGCTATTACGCCTAAATCGAGCCATTCCACATTAGCGCGGCTGAGTAAACCTTGAATCGAGTAACGGTTTGAATCGTAAATTTGCCCCGGCGCGAGTTCGCTGCCAACAGGACGCAGTTCATCACCCGTGGAGAAAAACGCCACCTTAAGTTGACGATAGACTCGCACTTGGCTGATACCAATAGTGGCTAATACGCCGAGTTCAGCGGCGCCAATTTGAATACCAGCAGTGAGCACTTTAGTGCCTTGGGTCAGCTCTTCACCACGGTAACGCACATTGGCGCCTTGCGCCTTAGGGTGGCGAATATGAATAATCTCACCTTCAACTTCGGCTTCTTCCTGCATTTGTACTGTGTCATAACCTGCAGGCACAGGCGCGCCCGTCATGATCCGTATGCAAGTATTAGGTTTGGCTTCACCTTCAAAACCATGGCCGGCGAACGAAGTGCCGATAAGGCGTAATGAGGTGCGATTGGTTTGCGTATTCAAGTCGACAAAACGGAAGGCGTAACCGTCCATTGAAGAGTTGTCGAAGGGCGGCAGGTCGATGCAGGAAGCGAGATCTTCCGCAAGGACGCGGCCAAGGGCATGGGGAAGCAATACGACTTCGGTGTCTGACACTGGGCTAACTTGTTCGAGCAAAAGGGGAATAGCTTGATCTGGATGCATTAAGCTAGGTTGCGAACAAGGATCGGCTTTTACGGACATGAGGGTCTGCCTTATATGCAATGGGTCGTGATGACGCTGAATGAATTTCCACCTGACTATGATTGGCTATTATGCCACGGTGATCGGCGATGGCTATGATTTGCTTGTGAGTTTCTGTGATAGGCCAGTCAGTTTTTCCTGCCACTTTGGATGATAACCTAGCAATAAGTAACGCAATTTGCGCAGCTAAGTCGAAGGCTGAACGCGAGTCGCTGGACAAATGAAAATCATTTTTATCAATGAATCATTAACTTAGCTAAAAATCTAAAGGTAAATTTTGTTGCTTTTGTCGACCCCCTTGATGACAATGTGCCCCATGATTCAGTTCGAATGCAAAAGAGGATTTACTATGCTGTCAGCCACTATGATCGAAAAGTTGAATGAACAAATTAATATGGAGTTCTTCTCCTCAAATTTATACCTGCAAATGAGCGCATGGTGTGAAGATCAGGGATTTGAAGGTGCAGCTAAGTTTATGCGTGAGCACGCGGACGAAGAGATGGGCCATATGCGTCGTCTGTTCACTTATGTGAGTGAAACCGGTGGCTTACCTTTGTTAGGGGCGATCGAAGCGCCGCAGTCACAGTTTAGTTCTTTACTGGCTCTGTTCGAACTCACCTATGAACATGAGCAGTTGATCACTAGTCAGATTAATGCCTTGGCCCATGCCGCCTTTTCGAATCAAGACTACTCAACCTTCAACTTCCTGCAATGGTATGTGGCCGAGCAGCACGAAGAAGAAAAGCTGTTCAAGTCGATTGTCGATAAGATACGTTTAGTGGGTGAAGATGGTAAGGCGCTGTTCTTTATTGATAAAGATTTAGCTAAGTTAGCCTCTAAGGGCGGCGAAAGCATAATGAACGGTCAAGGCCAACCACAGGCTTAAGTCCGTTTTATTTGCCACAAAAAAGCAGCCTAGGCTGCTTTTTTGTTCTTTATCATTTTATTTTTTATAAGCTTAGATATTCACACAACTATCTTGGTAATCATGATTGAGCAGTGCTGTGTGCTTGATGTGCAGCAAGGGCGTGATCTCGTCGAAGGGCAGTGGTTTAGAGATCAAATATCCTTGGGCAAAGTGGCAACCTAGATCCCGCAGGAAGTGCCACTGGGCCTCGGTTTCTATGCCTTCGGCCACTAACTCCATTTCGAGACTTTGCCCCATCATGACGATAGCTTTGACTAAGTTAGCATTAGCGTTACTTTCGAGGGCATTTTCCACAAAGCTACGATCGATTTTAATCACTGAAATCGGGAATTTTTTCAAATAACTCAGGGAAGAATAACCTGTGCCGAAATCATCGATATAGATTTGCGAGCCTAAATGGCGAATCGATTCGAGCGTGCTCAAGCAATGGCTGGCATCGCCCATCAGCATGCTCTCAGTGATCTCAATATGCACATTGCGTGGGTTTACATGGTGGCGGTTAAAGCATTCCTGCAGCACTTGGTCGAATCCCATGCCGCGGGTGTTGATGCATTGGCGACCGGAAACATTAATCGCGACATTGATTTTTAAGCCACTTTTTTGCCACTGCCTGAGATCATGCATGGCTTGGTTGAGCACCCATTCGCCCATAGGTTCTATCAGTCCGGTTTCTTCGGCCAGCGGGATAAATTGATCCGGTGGGATCAGGCCAAAGTCGGGGTCTTGCCAGCGGATAAGGGCTTCGACGCTGCAGACCACTCCAGTTTGCATATCCACTATGGGTTGATAATGCAGGGCAAATTCATTTTGTGCCACGGCGCGGCGCAGGCGTTGCTCTAATTCCATCCGGGCGAACATGGCTTGATTCATACCAGCGGTGAAGTATTTGAAATTGTTCCGTCCCGCATCTTTAGCTTGATACATGGCGGTTTCGGTATTGCGGGTGAGTGAGCTGACATCGAGGCCATCTTCGGGATAGACGCCGATACCAAAGCTGGCTGAAATCTGGATCTCGCGGTCATTTAAGTCAAATGGTATGCCTAAGGTTTCGATAATACGCGTTGCCATGTGTTCGATGGCAAGCTCGTTGGTTAGTCGCGGTAAAATAAGGACAAATTCATCGCCACCAATGCGGGCAATAAAGTCGGTTTTACCCGCAATGCCTTCTAAGCGTTTGGCCACATCTTTAAGTAATAAGTCGCCCGTGGCATGGCCTTGCACATCGTTGATGTATTTGAATTGGTCTAAATCTATCAGCAGAATCGCCAGTTTGCGTGAGTCATGCTGCGCCACATGGATTTCGTGCTGCAGGCGCTCATTAAACAACTTACGATTAGGCAGTCCCGTTAACGCATCGAAGTTGGCTTGATACCAAAGATCTTGCTCATATTGCTTACGCTTACTGATATCCATAAATAAACCAATGTGTTGGATTATTTGTCCTTGCTCATTTCGCACCACAGTAATGGCTAAATACTCGGGATACACTTGGCCATTTTTGCGCTTATTCCAAACCTCGCCCTCCCATTTTCCTTCCGTTTGCAGCGACTCCCACATGGTGGTGTAAAAGTGCTGCGAATGGCGGCTAGAACTGAGGATGGATGGGCTGCGGCCTTTCACCTCTTCCAATGTATAGCCAGTAATATTGCAGAAAGCCGGATTGACCAGTTCGATATGGTTATCGGCATCAGTCACCATTATGCCCTCGGCAGAATAGTCAAATACCGCAGCGGCGCGGGTGAGCGCATGGTTCGCCTTCTGCCGTTCGCTGATCATGCGGTTCATGGCGCGAGCCATGCGAGCAAGTTCATCAGTACCTGAAACGCGGATATTGATATTGAGCTTAGGATCTTCCGCCATTTGCTGCATGTCATTGGCAATCTTAGTGATTTTATCCATAAAGTTGCGAATGATCTTCTGTCCGAGCCAGAGTGTAACGGTTGCGGTGAACAGGGCTGATAACAAGTACAGGCCGAGGAAGGTCAGGGCTTGGTTTTGTTGATACTCGCTCTGCTGCGCCATGGTCTGGGTGATGCCTTTGGCGAGTTGATGCAGTTGTTCAATACGCTGGGTGGTGAGTGCCCACCATTTTTGGCTGTCAATCGGATGTGGCGGCATTAGCAGCTGTGTCATCGCTTGGCTTAACTTGTCCTCACTGGCTGGGACTTGCGCGATGGCGTTGATCTCCGCCATCGGCAAGCCTTGCTGCTTCAATTGCAGCAGCTTGGCCATACTGAATTGGTATTGATCTATGCTGTTCTCAATGGTTTTCAGCGCCGGCTTAAATTTGGGGAGAAAGCGGGTCTCGTGATTGAGTTCATCTAAGTTGAGATGAATCGTCGCCAGCGCGCTATTAAATTTTTGCAGTGAAACGTCATCGCCCTTCAGCAGAGAGTCCTGAAAACTCCCCATTAAGCCACCGTAACCTAAGTTGGCATTAATATTCTGTGCGAGTGCGCTAATGCGTGTTTGCTGCTCAATTTGTTGGCTTATCTGCAGAATACGTTGATTCTCTGGCGAATCTTGCAGGTTTTGCAGTAACGATTTTCTATCGGAAATCGCTGCATTGCTTGCGTGCATCACGGCTCGGCCATATTCATACATGAAGGAGCCTATGGTGCGGTAATCATTCAGATTGAGTGAGTCGCTTAGTAACAAATGATTGATCGCGCTACGTTCTTTTACGGCGAGTTCCTGCACCATTAGCAGGTTTATTAAATCGGTATAGGCGCGGGATTGGCTGATTTCGTTGGTCTGTAACTGTAATAGTTGAATGAGCTGCAACAGCTGAGTGTGCAGTTGACTATAGAGGTCAGTAAACGGGCTTTGTGTTTCGCTCGCAAGGGTTTGGCGTGCGTTGGCGAGTCTGTGGCCCGTGAGTGTGATGGCATCTAATAATGCGTTCATCTGACTGGCTTCAATACTGTTAGGATCGAGTGCCTCACTGAGGTGGGCTAAAGGTTCACTATTAAGTAACGTATTGAATGCGTTGGAGGTCGCCTGTTGTTGCGCGAGTAGCGCGTTATCGGCGGGCAGTTGATTGGTGCTCAGACCATATTCGTTCTGCAACTGATACAGTAATTCGGTGATGTGTACCGTCGTCTGCACCGCAAGATGGTTTTGCTTGGCCGAGTGTGATTCATTTATTAAGCCATGCATGCGAGTCAGAATAAAAAAACTCATCATCAACAAGGGGACAAGCGAAAACAGAATGAGCTTTTGCTTCAAACTGAGGTGGTGTAGCGCTGACGGCATTAAAGATCACTCCACTCGTTCGCCTAGCTAAAAAAGAAATTCAACGTCATCACGTTGAACTTGAGTTGAAAATGGAACTAGGCACAGGGTGAGAATATTTAACATAGGCGGCCAGTCACGGCGACCTTTAGTTTATGGATATCTAATCTAGGTCACGAAATTAAGCAGATTGTTATATATCGAGCTAAGCAACTATTTTTATTAGTGTATTTTTTGCCTATCAAACAAACATTTCATTTGTCTGTGATGTGAGACAGTATTTCGTCATTCGAAAGAATGGCTTTATTTCTTGCTCTTATGGGCGTTGATTCAGGGAATGGTATAACCGGTGGGATAAGCGATGTTGGACTGCAAATAACGCCCAATAAAAAGGACGTTTGCCGCAGCGAAACGTCCCTTCGTCTTAAATTAATGACCTAAGTTTAGGCCATTAAAGTCTGACTTAACCGACCTTCGCCAGTAGCGATTTACGGTAGACCACTATGTCTTCAATCGTCAGCACAGGCATATTGTGCAGTGCGCCGAAGGCGATAATTTCGGGTAAACGCGCCATAGTACCGTCGGGGTTAGTGACTTCACACAACACGCCTGCGGGTTTTAAGCCAGCGAGTTGCACTAAATCGATCGTGCCTTCGGTATGGCCGCGGCGAGTTAACACGCCGCCCGGTTGGGCGCGAAGTGGATACACATGGCCAGGGCGAGCGAGATCGCTTGGCTTAGCGTTGTCGGCAATCGCGGCTTTAATGGTGGTCACGCGGTCAGCGGCAGAAACCCCAGTCGTTACACCGACAGTCGCTTCAATGCTCACAGTAAATGCCGTGCCGTATTGGCTCGAGTTGTGCTCGACCATAGCAGGCAGTTCGAGGGCTTTGATTTTTTCATCGGGTAAACACAGGCAAACAATACCGCTACATTCACGGATGAGCATGGCCATTTGGGCGTTCGTTAGTGTTTCGGCAGCGAAAATTAAATCGCCTTCGTTTTCTCTATCTTCGTCATCGACAACTAACACACCTTGGCCTTGACGCAGGGCATTAAGACCCGCTTCAACGCGTTCGATAGCAGTACCAAAAGGAGCAAGTAAAGACTGATTCATGGTTAATATCCTTAAAAAATACGACATTGGAATATCCAGAATCAGGGCGCGCAGAAATACAACCTAATCAAACCTAATGGCTCGATTTTGCTGTAGCAATATCACTTCACTTTGGGGTGAAGTTATTGCAAAACATGAGGCTAACACTGCGATACATAAGCGCGTTGCACTTAAATACCACAATGTTGTCTTACATTCTCTTCCATCCGGACTCAGCACTGTCGCCATTAAAGCAAACAGTCCATTACCGTCGGCTCTGGAATAGTCAGTTTTGCACTAGGCAAAATCTAAGGCACCAGATCTGCTGACCCCGAAAGTGATTTCGGGCGCTCGCGGGCTTTGGGGGGCTCAGTAAAATAATCACTTAGCCGTTACCCATTTACCGCCGGTGGGGAGTTTCACCCCGCCCTGAGAATTTGCTTTTGAGCTGTTTGCGCTCAAAAACGCGGTTATGTTGCTCTTATTTACCGCGAATGGCAACTTCTCGCGTTCAATGTTTGCGCTAGTGCACACCTGACCACTATCATGCTAATTTATTTGCCGTTGCATTCTGCGACGGTCGTTATGGACGTCACAAGGACGTATAAATGCGATCTCTGCTGCTAACTTTAGGTATTGCCATGTTGTTATCCGGTTGTTCGACCTCAAAAGGGCAAGTACTCGCCCCAGTTGCTGAAAAAATCCCCCATGTGATGACTTTACATGGCGTAACCCGTACCGATGATTACTATTGGCTGCGTGATGATGAGCGCAAAGATCCTAAAGTGTTGGCCCATCTCGAAGCCGAGAATCGCTACACTGCGGCTTATTTCAAACCCTTAAAGCCGCTGCAAGATGGCCTTTTTAAAGAGTTAACTGAGCGCTTAGTCGCCGATGAGTCGAGCGTGCCCTACCAATGGCACCAGCACAGCTATTACAGTCGTTATAAAGAAGGCGGCGAATATCCGTTAATCAGCCGTAAGGGCGCCGATGGCGTTGAGCAAGTGATGCTGGATGTTAACGAGCGAGCTAAGGGCCATGAGTTTTATGGCTTAGGCGGCGCCAGTGTTAGCCCAGATGAAACCATGTTGGCCTTTGGTGAAGACGTCCTCAGCCGCCGTGTGTACCACATCTATTTTAAAGATTTGGCCTCGGGCGACATGATCGTCGACGTGCTTGAAAATACCGAAGGTCGAGTGGTGTGGGCGAACGACAACAAACATGTGTTCTATATCGCCAAAGATTTGCAAACCTTACTTGGCTACCAAGTGTATCGCCATGAGCTGGGCACTAAGCAATCAAGCGATGTTTTAGTGTAT
Organism: Shewanella sp. SP2S2-6; assembly: GCF_031931965.1. Classification (NCBI taxonomy): domain Bacteria; kingdom Pseudomonadati; phylum Pseudomonadota; class Gammaproteobacteria; order Alteromonadales; family Shewanellaceae; genus Shewanella; species Shewanella sp. SP2S2-6. Next base: position 100,885 of record NZ_JAUOEQ010000008.1, read on the forward strand.
GAAGAACAAGACGATTCTTTTTATATTTCACTCGGCAAAACCTTAGATGAGTCGCAAATTGTGCTGTTCCAAGAGAGCACCACGACGAGCGAAGTGTCGGTGCTTGATGCCAGCGAACCTCTGGGTTTATTCAAGCCAGTGTTAGCGCGGGAAGAAGGCCACGAATACAGCGTGTCTAAGCTGGGTGATACTTATTACATTCTCACCAACTGGCAGGCGACAAACTTCCGCTTGATGAAGGTCGCCATTAAAGATGCGGCGGACAAATCTAAGTGGCAAGAAGTGGTTGCGCATAACCCCAATGCCCGTATCGAAGACGAGTTAGTACTCAAGGATTATCTGATTATTCAGACCCGCGAAAATGGCCTGACGCGAATTAAAGTGATGCCGTTCAACGGTCAAAAGCCTTTCGAACTGAGCTTTGATGAGCCTGCCTATGTGATGGGTTTAGATGTTAATTCTCAGCAAGATAGCAATAAGTTACGCATTTTCTACTCTAGTCTGACAACACCTGAAGCCGTATACGAATATTCGCTAGTGAATCCCGATAGACGGGATTTATTGAAACAAGATCAAGTCTTAGGCGGCTTCGATGCCAGCCAATATCGTGCCGAACGTGTGTTTGTGACTGCCCGCGACGGTGTGAAAGTGCCCGTTTCTTTGGTGTATCGTAAAGATAAATTCAAGAAAGATGGCACTAACCCTCTGTATCAATACGGTTATGGATCTTACGGTTACACAGTTGAACCAGACTTTTCTTCATCCGTTATCAGTCTGCTCGATCGTGGCTTTGTGTATGCCATCGCCCATGTGCGCGGTTCAGAAATGCTCGGCCGCCCTTGGTATGACGACGGTAAACTGTTGAATAAGCAAAACACCTTCAATGATTTTATCGACGTGACGACGGCATTAACGGCACAAGGTTATGGCGATAAAAACAAGGTCGTCGCCTCTGGCGGCAGTGCGGGCGGTTTGCTAATGGGCGCAATTGCTAACCAAGCGCCGGACAAGTACTTTGCCATCGCCGCCCATGTGCCGTTTGTTGATGTGGTGACCACTATGCTGGACGAGTCGATTCCGTTGACCACCAATGAGTACGACGAATGGGGCAATCCGAACGAGAAGACCTATTTCGACTATATGCTCAGCTACTCGCCTTACGACAATGTTGCCGACCATGAATACCCACACCTGTTGGTCACCACAGGTTTGCATGATTCACAAGTGCAGTATTTTGAACCCGCCAAGTGGGTCGCTAAGCTGCGCGATGTTAAAAACCAATGGTACAAGAGCGACGATAAAGTCTTGTTACTTAACGTGGATATGGAAGCCGGCCACGGCGGTAAGAGTGGTCGTTATCGCCAGTACCAAGACACAGCCCAAGAATATGCCTTCTTCTTGAGTCTGTTAGGTATGGCAAAGTAGGTCATTCGTAAGTGACCGAATCTGCCGTCAGCCTAGGCAATACGGACATAGGCGCTTTACAGCAACATGAGTCACTGGGGGCAGACACACTTGCCCCAGTGACTAGCGCTGTCGTTACCAAAAATGTTGTTACAGAAGCTTCGACTATAGAAGAAACCCCAATAGCAGAATTAGTGACAGAAGCTTCGCTGAATCCCGTACTATTAAATCCTGTACCTCTGAAGCCTACACCCATAAAGTCATCATCCCTCTGGTACTTGTATGTCGTCCGCTGCGCCAACGGGCATTTATACACAGGCGTCACTACAGATGTCACACGACGCTTTAGCGAGCATCAATCGGGTGGTATCAAATCCGCTAAGTATCTGCGGGGTAAAGGTCCATTAACGCTGATGTATCAAGAGCTGGTTGGTCGTCACGGCGATGCACTGCGACGTGAGATCGCAGTTAAAAAGTTAAGCCGTGCTCAAAAGCTAGCGCTGATTGAGTCTGTCGAACATAGTGCAATATGAAAGAGTAAAATCCGGTTAAGTCATTGGTATTTGAATACAATGATTAAGCACTGTCATTACAGTGACTCGCAGCAAGTACATCCCTGTATGCTCGATCGTGACATCCATGTCACGGACGGTCACTTCCATGACAGTGCTTAATCCCGCTAACCTCTGAGTATCTTATTTGCATGAACATATCCAAATTCAACAGTGGGTTTCTCGATAAACTTCTCTCGAACTACATGTCCGGTCTTTTCTATGCTTAATTTACAATCCCTGGTAGAGCTTCTCTCAAAAGCTCTAACTCCTTTTTGTTTGCTTTAATCCAAATTTTTTTCAAGTTTGGTATCGAAGCCAAGATTTCTACAGTCTCTTTAGTCTTAATTACATTTGTTTCAACAAGATATAACGCAAAAATATTTTTATTTCCACGCAACTCGTCAATACTGGACAACTGTGGGTTTCCACTGAGGTCTAAAATTTTTACGCTGTCAAGCGTTGAAATGATAGAACCAAAATCTAACTTTTGACATTTATTTAAAGATAAGTAGCTTAAATTCTGGGTGTTTCCGGTAATTTCAGAGAGTTTGCTTGCATGGGACACACTTAATGATTCCACTGAGTCTGAGCATAAATTAATTGACTCTAATGAACGAACAACGGAGCAGTTTAATGAAATTGCGACATCAATTTTTAGATTAATAACTTTGGAGTTGAATATATTTACATGCTTAATCCCGTCAACCAATTCAGATGATTCATTTTGCTCAACATAACCTTTCCGAATGAATGCCATTATGGCTTTCCAATCATCTCGCTGCCACTCAGCGTTATATACATAATCCAATATTGGTAATATAGAATCGAAGGTAGGCAATGAATTTTCCCATCTCTGCCATTCTGAAACATTTTCTGGTGCTAACTTTATATATTTCTTAAAAGATGAAATGTCCATATTATCACTTAATTAAAATTGGGTTGTCGAATTCAGAACGTTGATCTCTTCCGGTATATTTTTGCATTTCTTTTGAGAAGCGGCTCTAAATTCTGATGATTTATTCTGTCACGCTATCCCTTTGCTCACTCTTATTTGAGCTGACTAAAGCTTTAAAGCGAAGGTCACTCTTGCTCAGAGGGGTAAGTGCCTCGGCTTTGGTGAGATATTGCATAGTGATGTGGATAGCGTCTTGATGGTGACTAAATTCCCTAAAAATACGCTTTGCAATCAGCAGATTTAATTGATGTGCGGCTAATGAGGCATGCTCATGCTTTATCTGTAAAATAACCTCTTCTAGGGAGATAGGTTGAATTTCTCCCAAGGATATAAGAAAGGCTTTTGCGACAGTTCTGGCGTGTGAGAAATAGTCTGAGTGCGCATCTAAGGCGTAGATATGCTTGAAAATGTGTTTGGCTAGGGCTTTATTGCCGTTGCGATAAAAAGATTCGCCATCAAAACAAATATCCCCTAGTCCTTCCATTATCTGTCTAGGGTTATCCGATAGGGAAAGCGATTCAATTTCTTTTTGGTATTCCGAAAACTGATCCATATTCTCGACCTTACTGGCAATACAGTGTGACTTTTCGACTATTGAAGTGGGAAGGCTGACAATCTTAGCAAATCCACTAGGTTAAAGCGTAACGGTCTGAATAAAATCAACGTCATTTCTGCAAACTCAAGCTTAATTTCGGTATAAAAAAAATGCCACTACAAGGGGTTAGTGGCATAAATGCATAAGTCGGGCATACGCTTAAAAGGGTGGGTAGAAGACTGACATCTTGGCTGGGAACCGTTGCAACATCAGTCTCTACGCCGGGAAGTTAGTAAAACCTTTGGGTATAGAGTGGTAAAGCGGCGCGTTATTCCATGCTTACTGGGCCGTCGATTTTGTTAAATTTCACATCGCCAGAACCTGCCGCAAGAATCGTTAATCCCTTAGTGTTAAAGACATTAATGTCGCCTGAGCCATCTGTGATGGTCACTGGACTCTGCACATTGGCGACTTCAATGTTGCCTGAACCATCATCGATAGCGATATTGCCGCGAATATCAGTCACCTTGATTGCGCCAGAGCCATCGTCAATCGTGAGGTTGCCGTTGATTTGACTGACTTCAATATCCCCTGAACCGTCATCAATGCTGACATTGTTACCGCCGTTGATGATGAGTTCACCTGAACCGTCTTTGACATTGATATCTGCTGTCATCTTGCTGATCAAAATGGCGCCTGAGCCGTCATCGATATCCAGTGCTAAATTCGCAGGCACTTGCAGTTTTAGGTCGATGTAGGGCGAGTAATTATTAAAACCGCTTTGTTCAAAATCGGCTTTGAGCTTGGCCTTGTTGGCCTTTTTCTCTAGGGTGAGAATGACTTTGCTGTCGTCGTTACTGTAAATGTCGGCGACGAGTTTAATTTGGGTTAGGTCTTCGACACCGATAATTTCGAGGCTGCCTGCGCCAGTCTCGGCAATCAGGCCTTGCAAGTCTTGGCTATCGAGGGTGAGTTCGCGTTGCTGGTGGTCTAAATCGGGCATGCCAGCGGCGTTGACATTAATAATGCAGCCAGTGAGCGATACCCCTGCGGTAAACACTAATATAAAAGCGAGGGTGAACATAAATGGACGTAGTGACATGTTAGCTTCCTTGTTTATCTGGCACTCGTTTTTCGGGGGAGTGCTGAGTCGTCTTGCGATGGATAAGACATTGCACAGCCCATGCCAATTTTAAGTTTCTTTTATAATCAATTGCTTAAAATAAAAGTGTCCGCGCTTGGTTGTGCGGACATGTCCGCCGAATGAGGGATTTACTCACAGATTAGTGAAATTGCTCATTTATTAAGTTAGCTTGAGCCTCATAGGTCTGACTGGGCAAACATACAAAAAATACAAAAAACATAAGAAGGGATGCAGATGGATTATTTAACGACGAACAAGACGGCTTGGGATGCGCGCACTCGGGTACATTTAACTTCGGATTTTTACGATGTGGCAGGCTTCCTGCGTGGGAATAGTTCATTACGGGAAATCGAGCTGAGCGAGCTTGATGTGGCTGGTAAAAGCTTGCTGCATCTGCAATGCCATTTTGGCTTAGATACCCTGTCGTGGGCGCGCATGGGCGCTAAAGTGCTGGGCGTCGATTTGTCCGAGGTGGCGATTGATGAAGCACAAAAGCTGGCGCAGCAGACACAATTGTCCGCCGAGTTTATTTGTAGCGATGTTTACAGTGTGGCGAGCAAGGTTGAGCAGCAAGATATTGTTTTTACGTCCTATGGTGCCATTGTGTGGCTGCCGGATTTAACCCTGTGGGCGCAGACGGTTGCTGACTGTTTAAAACCCGGCGGACAGTTTTACATGGCCGAGTTTCATCCGGCGCAGCAGTTGTTCGATGGTTACAGCTATTTTAATCGGGGTGAGCCAGATATAGAGCAGGAAGGCACCTATACCGAAAATGCCGGTGATGATCAGCAAACCTTAATGTGTTGGTCACACAGTCTATCTGAAGTGATCAATGCGTTATTGCTGGCGGGCTTAGTGTTGGAGTTCTTCCACGAATTTGATTTCAGCCCCTACAACTGTTTCGAAGGGCTCGAAGCCCAAGCCGATGGTCGTTATGTGTCAACACACCAAGGGCAGAATGTGCCCTTGGTGTATAGCATCAGCGCTCGTAAACCTGCGTAAAGCTTGCGGTTTGTGATGGCGAGGATTAACGACTACGGTAAACCGGATACTTAAGGTAACGGTTATCGTAGTAAGGGCTGCGTTCATAGAACCAGCGTAGGCGTGCCTCGGGATCGGCGGCAAATTCGGCGTTGATTAGTGCCTTGTCGAACTCAGCCTGCAGCTTAGGATCTTCTTTCAACATCTTGGCCGCCAGTGGCTCTACCGCATAATCTTCAATGTATTCAGTGCGGGTGAAGATAGGATTAAAGAAACCCCATTGCAGCAAAGAATCTGGTGATTGCGGCTCCAGCAGTAAAACCGCCAGATCGCCCAGAGGTTGATCTGTGCTGATTTTAATGGTGCCAGCGGGCAGAGTAGTGCTGACTTTCGTCAACTCTGACTCGGTTTTGACCGTTTGATGGCCCTCAAAATCCTTAGTATTAAACACTGGGTTACTGAGTTTGTATTGCTGTAATTTAAGCTCTGTCGGTTTGGTCAGGCGCGTCATGCGGATGCCATGTATGTTCAGGCGATCAATCACTTGCGTCCATTGCGCCGGAATATAGTAAGCGCTCGGACGAGTGACTTTAATATCGGGTACAGTCTCGGCGATCACGGGCAAGTTGGGGTACAGCTTAGGTTGACCGTTCCAGCGCACCACCTCAGTGCCACTGATGGGGCTCTTTTCGAGTTGATAGTCGATGCCCTTAAAATCCCAACCTTTTGCCAGCGGTGCCGATTTCCACGTTAGGGTGATCAACGGCGAAGCGCGATATTTATCTTCTTGAATCGCACTCTTCAGTTTAGTCGCCTGTTCGCCCACGGTTTTGAGGGTTTGCTCCAGCATCACATAGGTGCCGAGCACTCTTTGTTTAAAGGGTTTTAAGCTGTGGTTTTCAATCAAAATAGTGGGTAAATGGCGCGCATCACCATAACCGTTAGAGAAGCGCGGACTTGGATTCCACAGCGACATGCCTTTGGTGATATCGGCGTTATCCACGGCAAAAATCAGCGGGCCGGGAATATGGCCTTGCTCGGTTAATGCCGCTTCAACTGCGGGTCTGTAGCTGTTTTCGAGCCAGCGGTAACTGGCTGGGCTTAACCCTTGGGCAAGGTTATAACCAAAGGTGACATCGTATTGATAATCTATGCCGTCGGTGACATGCACGTCGATATACAAATCTGGCTGCCACACGTTGATTGCGCGCAGCATGTGCTGCATTTCTAAGGTATCGGCCTTGGCATAATCGCGGTTAAGGTTGAGATTATTTGCTGTAGTGCGCCAGCCCATATTCACAGGGCCACGTTGATTCACGCGATTAAATTCGCCGCTGCGCTCATGGGCATCGACACTAAACATAGGCACAAACAAGAGGTTGGCTTTATCCAGCAGGGCGCTTTTATTGCCCTTAATGATGTCGCGTAGCAGCATCATGCCGGCATCTTTACCGTCGATTTCTCCGGCATGAATCCCCGCTTGCACTAAAACTGTTGGTTTAGTGTTTTGCTTGAGGCGTGCCGACTCATTAATGCCTTCACTGCTGGCGATATACATCCAAATATCGCGCCCCTGTGGACTCTTACCTAGGCTCACCTTTTGTAATTTATCGGTCTCGCCCGCAAGCTTGTCGAGCCAAGCGATAGTGGCATCGTAGCTCGGACTTTCAATACCACTACTTTGTTCAAAGGGCGTCGCCCACTCGTTATCGACACTCAACATGAGCGATTCGCTGGCGCCATGCCAAGTGATGCTCGGCGGTAAAATGGCATCGTTGACAAAGGTGTTGGCTCGCTCAGGGATCGGCGCGTGCTGAGCCTCTGGCGCTACAGCAGTGGCATCGGTTGCGACAGTCGCAGCGGGTTCGGTTGCTTGGGTATTCGCAGCCGGATTCACATCCTGTGGCGCTGTTGCTACTGGGTTTTCAACTGGCGTTTTGTCGGTGACGGTTTGCGCCGCAGCGACTGGCGTTGAGGTTGGCAAATCTGTAGATGCTTGATCTAAGGTTTTTGCATCGTTGGCAACAGCATCGACAGTGTAGAGACTGCCCGCAGAAAGGCAGGCAATGGCGATAACGGAAAGGGAAAATAAGCGCATGAAAAGAGTCCATATATCGAATTTTTATTAGGACGGTATCTTTTCATTAAACGCCCCGTTAACGCAAGGGCGGTCAAGGGGTTATCTTGGTTCGCGAGAGTGATTTTTAGCTGTGATTCCCCGTGGTAACGGCTTATGAACGCTTGGCAGTTTTGTGTAACACGGTTTGTCCGCTATAGGCGATTTCGATAATCTCGATATCGGCGTAGAGGGCTTCGACGGCGATGGCGAGTTGATAGATAAGCCAGCCGTATCCCGTGAGGGCAAATCCCTGCGCGACTTCATTTGTCAAAGGGGCTGAATTCGGCGTCTGGGCGGCCAAGCTGAGTTGTAATCTGTGCTGCAACTCTTGCCCTAGGGCGGTGGGCAGCGTGGGTAAAGATGCGGTTTTACCTGCGACAAATTCACTCAGCCTTTGAAGATGGGCGGTAAGCTCGGCGGCGACGCGATTAATTTGGTGGTATGCCTCTTTGTCGGCTTCCTGCCAGCGACTCAAAGGCAACAATTCGAGTAGGGTGATCAGCCGAACCTGTTTATTGACCAATTCCGCCAGCAGTATTTTATGTTTTTTTAAGGTTTGGCTTTCCCACTCTAGGGAGAAAAACAGCTTCTTTTGGGTTAATACCGCTTTCATAGCCGCTTCGAGTTCGACGCGAAAATCTAAATCATGGTTAGCGGGAGCGTGTAAATGTTGGGTGAGCACCTTTGCCATATTGTCGATGGCATTGGCGAGCTGGCTGCGCCAGTCTTGTTTGGCCTTGATTGGGAAAATAAATAGCGAGACTAAAATAGCAATCACGCAGCCTGAGAGTATGTTGGCTGTGCGCCACAGCGCTTCAGAAGTATCATGGTTAGCATCGCCGACCACTATGATGATGGTAAATCCTGCCACTAGATAGGCGTAGCTGTAGCGTCCCGCCGAGATAAAACAAATCAAGCTGACGGCTAAGATCAGTAGCCCCATAATCAGCCAATAACTGTCGATAGTGGCGACTAACATCACGCCATAAGCAGAACCTAAACAAGTGCCTACCGCCCTTTGCAGGGACTTTTCAATCGCACCACCCACCTGTGGTAGGCTCATCATAATGATCACGATCGTCACCATGCTCCAAATAAAATGTGGCGGCGACCAAATGGCATTAATGGTGACGGCAATCAGCAAGGCGAGGCCAAGTTTAAGGGCATGAATGGCGCGGAAATGGCGATAGATAAAGTCGGCAAAAGGGCTTGCAGGGGCAAATACGGACATAATGCAACACTCCTTTGGGCTGATGATAGCCAAACTATTATCGCAGAAAGACGTCGCGCCCGTGTGGCTTGGCAGATAAAGAAATACGAATTGCGAGGCAGCGCCGTTTGAGCTTAGTCCAAGGCGCCGCCAAGATCACATTAATTTCAATTAAGTGATAATAAATCAGTAGGATAGAGTTCGGTATATCTAACAGCTGGCATAAAAAAGGCTTGAATAAGCCTTGCCTATTCAAGCCGATATTTGAAGCCTTGAGTGACTGTTTCGCTAGCTTAAGCTGCGCTCGCTATCCGCTTTAACGTCAACTTCTGTGTATTTATCCATGATCAAGGCACAAGCCGCATCGCCAGTAATATTAAGTGCGGTGCGGATCATGTCAAACACTCTGTCTAAGGCAAACAGCAAAGGTAAGCCATCGATAGGGATACCAGCCGCTAACAGCACTGCCACCACTAAGAAAGATGGACCGGGCACACCCGCTTGACCAATTGCGCCTAAGGTTGAGGTGAAGATGATGGCTGCATAGGCTGTCATCGACAAATCGACGTTATACATTTGGGCGAAGAACATGGCGACTAAACCATAGTAAATCGCGTTGCCGCTCATATTAATGGTGGCGCCTAACGGCAGCACAAAGGCCGTGGTTGCCTTAGAGACTTTAAGATCTTCTTCGCAGGTTTCCATATTCACTGGCAGTGTCGCCATTGACGAGGCGGTCGATAACGCCATCACCTGTGGTTTCTTCATTGCCGAAATAAACTGGCGTGCCGAGACTCTCGAGAAGAGCTGCACCACCAATGGGAAGAAGATAAAACCGTAAATCAGAATCGCGGCCACAAACACGGCGAATAACTTAAATACGACTTCTAAGGCATCGAAACCGAAGGTGCCGACAGAATCGGCCATCAAACCAAATACACCGATAGGCGCAATGATCATCACGCAGTTGATCATCCATACAAAGGCGTCAACAACAGTGTTGAGTGCGGCTAAGATTGGCTTAGCGCCATCGCCTTTAACCTTAGTCAGCGCGATACCGAAGAAGATACTAAAGACTAAGATTTGTAAGATGTTACCGCCGTTCAGCGATTCGAACACATTGGTTGGGATCATGCCGATAAAGGTATCCATTACCCCTGGCAATGCGCCGTGTTCCTTAGTCACTTCCATCAAATCTGGGCTGCTATGGGCAGTGAAATCAACCCCCGCGCCCGGTTGGAACAGATTGCCCATCACCAACGCCAGTACTACGGCGATGCCTGATGTCACGATAAAGAAGCCAAAAGTGCCAATGCCGATCTTACCTGCCGATGGGCTATCGCCTAAGCTTGCCGCGCCGCTGATGATAGAAACTAACACCAGTGGTATCACTAGCATTTTGATTAAATGGATAAAAATGGTTCCGAGTGGTGCAAACACGCTTGCACTTTCGCCCATGATAAAACCGACTAGCGCGCCGATAATCATGGCAATAACCACTTGCACACCAATATTGCCTAATAAACTCTTGCTCTTCATTCTTGCGAAACTCCCCAGTTGCCGCAGCATTTTGTGTCATGTAGGCGATTTGAATCTAGACGCCGTAAACCTTAGAGATTAAGGCCTACTCTAGGCTAAAAGCCAATGCCCGACACTTTTTTTGTCCGGCTAAAGTACCACAATTGCATAGCAGGGGATTGTGAAACATCACCAACCTTGGTTTCAAAATAACCAAAGTCTAAATCACGCCAACATTAAATGAATAATGCTTAATTTTATCGGCTTAAAAATGAATAAAGTTTATTTAATGGTGCGATTTTAGCTGCCAGATTGATGAATTGTGATTTTTCGTTTGGTTGCAGAGTCGCGTTGGGTAGGTATAACGACTGTTGAAGGTATCAATTTTAACCTTGGCGTAGTTTTTTTGTGGCATACAACAAGTTTTTTCCACTATCTATGGATGAATTGACTGCAAGTTATTGCAAGGGGCGGATTAACCCTCTCATTCTAAAGCCATAGACTTATGTTTTTTAAGCAAGTTAACATGTCAATCTGACGTTAATATGAAGGAGGCATTTGTGGATATAGGATCATTCCTTGGCGAATCAGAGCCGTTAAAAAACTGGATCAATAAGTGTATTGCTCAGCGAGGCTTACAATATTGGCTTGTTTATCAAGATACTGCGGAAAATGAAATTCTCCAACTGACCACGCGGCTACTGCCAATTGTCGATGATATGAGGGATTGGTCTAATGAAGAAATCGATGAGTTTGAAGATAGTCTGATAAACAATGGTTATTGCTATCTGCTCAATATGGATCAAATCGAAGACGTTATCGATAACTACAAAATGCAAAAAGATAATCCAACAGATGCAGAATTACTTGAAGCCATTATTTTCTATTATGAGCGTGATGCGTTTATCTATCTGTAATCGGCTCTTTTACCTATGGCTTAAGCTGAGTTGAGATAAGCGCCCCTGAGGTATCACTTCAGGGGCGCTAGTTGATTAAGGTTGGGTTGCTAGGGATTTAAAATGGTTGTATAGCGTGTTGCTGAAGCTGCTGTCGTAGGTAAATCGATAAAACTGTTTATTTACTGATGTATCAAAAGCCTTGTTTAGCTCAACTTCGGTCAGCAAGTAAGGGCTGACTAGGTAGTAGTGTGAACTAACCATTTCGCGCTCAATAGGGTCTTCAACTATTTGAGTTATGGTCAACAGCTGCTCATTACTTGGACTGGTACTAATGCCCCATTCATATTGCGCTTCGGGTTGGCCGAAACTATCGAGAAGAGTGAACTTATTGGGCGTATCTTGAATATACCCGTCAGGGTAAGCGTACGACCAGAAGAGTTGCACTAGCAGCTTAGAGTACATCTGACTTGCTGTTGCAACATCAGTTTCATGTTTGATGGGAGCTTCATTGCGGCAAATCACATCGGCAACTTGCTTAAGATCCATACGATATATCTGTGCAGGCCAAGCGAGTGGCGCCAGTTTAAGATCCGCAGGGAGGTTCACTAGCAAATCTTGCCAGTCAGCGGCACTGTTTTGGTACTTCTGAAAATTCATTTGGATTTCGACATCAGTGCCAGCGTAGACGGTTTTTAATAGGTTACCCTCAATGATCGGCTCTTTACTGACATAACCTTGATCGTTACGTGTGGAATTAATCCATTTTTGCATCGGCTCATTCCAACATTCGGTTTCAGTATCCTCTTGAGATGTTTTTTCGATGAGCATAGCGACTTTACCTGAGATCACGCCAGTAAGGCTTTGCTTATCAACACCATAATCCAAGGTGATAAAATGACTGTTGCGTACGGTTTGTATACTGAGTACGTGTAATTCGCCTGCTTGATTGTGCATACTGCTATACACATTATCCCAGTCAACACTGTTCATGGCTTTGTCATCAACCGGCGCTTCCATATAACCGAAGGACACTAAGGTGCTCTCCACCTTATTAGTGACGGCAACAGGATTGGTTTGCAGATAAGCCTCAGTGCCAAAGCCATACCCTAGGATTAAATTCTCGAAGGCTTCAAATGCGGCGATTAACACTTCGATGGCTGCCAAAATTTCCACTGTGCGCTCATTGGTGAGATTTAGCAGATAATCGTGTAACAGCAGAGTGTCGATAAATGTCGGTTGCAGGGTTATTTCGGGCGAAAGACTAAATAAATCGGCTTCGACTTGTTTAAATCCACTGGCGTATAAGGTTTTTAGTTTTGCTCGGAACTCAATCACTTGCTGTGGCGTTAAGTCGGCCTCAATCATCTTGCGATAACGTGAAAACTCAATATTGGTCAGTGCGTTGATATGACCGGCATGGTCGGGCAGGGCGACTATATTGGCATTGCCTGTTGTGCTGGTGTTGGCGTAGCCCGAGGCTGCGCTAACAGCCAATGCAGAGCGTGAAGATGAAGGCGCGCTATCAACCCAATTTGCCAGCAGGTAATAGTTCGGTTTTTCGGTCTCGCTTTTCCAATCTATTTGATATTTACCATCGGTATCCGTCGTTGTGCTAGGTTCGCCCTCAGAGCAGCTTAAGTCCTGGTTGAGATCGACGCACACGTTGGCCCCGGCGATAGCGCCGATATAAGTGACCTGACCTGTGACTTTATGTGCGTATTCTGTAGGAGGCGTCGGCTCTGGCGTCGTGGTGGTGTCATCTTTATCGTCTGAGCCAGAACATGCCGTCAGCAAACTGGTGGCGATTAGCAAAGAGAGCAGTTTAGGTTTAAACATCTTGTGTCCTTACATTAATTCGGCAATTTCCATTGTGCTTATTGAGGGTGAAGCCATCTGATCACTTTGCTTATTCAAAGTGTTACAGCGTTAATCACTACCAAGCCAAATGGTGTTAACTTGAGTTTCTGTTGCTAAGAAGGTTGGTAAGTATCAGTCTGAGGGATATAAATTGGCAGCATGTGCGCTAACGCGCCCTGCATATTGGAGATATCCCTTTCACGACAACGTTTGGCATCCTTCCTGTCGTAACACAGCGGAGTAAAATTGCTGTAGTTAGTAGCGCGTATATTTTCCTTTTTGTTTAAAAATCATACAACTATACAAAGGTATGATAAGGGCTCTTAGCGGCTTATGTCGGTTAAATACATTTTTAGATTGCACATTCGAGCATTAACAGTGGTATGCCATTAGCTTCTGCTTGTTGCATACGTTCGGCCATTTCTGTTGGGCTAAGTCCTGGATGAATAGGGATCAGCTTTTCCGATCTCAATAGAGGCTTGAGTTGATTGCAATCAACGGTGTTATCAATACTAATTGTCTGGGCGTTAAGGGAGAGCAAGCTTGACCAATTGTTAGAATTCACTTGGCTGATTAGCAAACTATCTAGCTGTAGGTTTTTCGATTTAAAATCAGTAACCTTCATATTGTTTAACATTAGTGTTTTCAGATTCTTGTTATTCAGATTAGAAAGTGAAGTGAGCGTGCCACCTTTCAAGCTAAGGGTGTCAAGATGACTAAAGGCGTTGAGGTCGTCTAATGCCACCATATCGGTGGGATTAAACTGACAATTCAGTAAGCTGAGTTCTTGGCTTTGTTGAATCGCGAGCAGTTTCGCCTGTTGTTGAATACAGTCACCCAGTGGCTTGTTGCTAAATTTTAGGGCTGAAATGGGCTGTGAAATCTCACTTGTGGCCTCTGTTTGAGGCCCATCAAAGGTGCCATAATCTTGCTCTGGTTTTTCTTGGATAAGCCCAGGCTCGTCTATCTCACTGAATTGGGAAATATCTTCAGTATCATTCTCTGATATATATTCGGGTGCAGTAGGCGGAATCACTCCCTGTTTGGCTGCAAATGTACTGATAAAGGCATTGGCTATTGCATCTCCTTTCTCGCCGCTGAGCCCCTCGACCAAGGCTGGTGAATCATCGCCTAACACACAGATCCGAAATCGATGAAATAGACTCGTTAGGGTATTGACCCGTGCCTGGCTGATATTCATGTCCATTAACGCTGGGAAGGCATCGCCTAGATTTTGGATATTAGAGTAAGTGTTAAGTCTATCTGCATAGGCAGTTAGTTCTTTGATTTGCGAGTTAAAATCAGCCATCAGCTGCGGTTGATGGCATTGGCTTGTATGCGGAACTTGCTGCTGTAATTCTTTAAAATACTTAAGGTATTCATCCGCTAATGTGAGTTGTTGCTTTGCTTTAATCGCCAGACGTTGAGGTATACCTTCCTTTAAAACGGCAACTGCATCGCCTTGGTGACGCTCTAGCGCATCGTCAATTTTGTCCTCTGGCGCGGTTTCCCCTAATGCAATGGCTTGCTCTATGAGTGGTACTGTTTGGCGGTCAAAAGTCGCTAAAGCCTGATCTCTATCCTGTGCTGCACCCGCAGGAAAAATACTGCAGGCAAGTAAACTATACAGTGCAATACTTCTCATCTTTTCCATAAGTATCAATATCCGTTTAGCTTCAATTTTCAGATTATCTTAAAAACATACATAGTAGGTTCCAGTTAGCTAAGCAGGGTAACATTGCAAAATGTTGATAATTGCTTACCTATCGCCTGCATCTGGGGCAAGTTACCATATTGAAACTTCAATGGTTCAATTTGAGTATCCATCACTATCAACAAATCATACCCATGGGGCTGGCCGAGACGTTGCCGTATTTGAAATGCTGCAATGTGGTTGATGGGGATGACTTGTTGGGTTAGCGGATAGAGTGAACTGACTTTTATGGTGATCAGTTGTCGTTCGAGATCAAACTGAATACGCCTTCGAGCAAATAGTAGATGCCAACTAAGAAGTGCAATGAACGACCAGATAATCACTTTGCCATAGGACCAATGCTCAAAACCTAGCGTGTTAAATAAGGTGAGTGAAGCGACTAGGCTTGCAAAAATCCAGCGCCCAATGGTTTGTGTTCGAGTTTTAGCCATGATTGCTATGGTCGGTGAGAGTTGTTTAAAGCGCATCGCTATAGGCTTCCAATAAACTTCATCGCAAAGCCAAACGCCATAATAAATGGCAGCGGATAAAACAGTTTAAGTATTAACTTAGGGGACCACAGTGGTTCGATATCTGCCGAAAGCGGACGATGAGCAAGGTTGCCATTCTCTTTAACGTCAGTCGCCTGTGCGCTATATCCATCGACTGTGTTGATGGTGCCGACCTCTTGCGCGATAGGTTTATCCTGACAATTTAGCGAGAGTGACGCGATAAGTTGTTCATTTGATGAGAGTAAATCTAGCTCACGGATATTGGGGAATTGGGTGATTTGCTCTTTGGCAGAGAGATTAAATGTCTGTGCAAAGAACATCATAGCTTGAGTGGTATCGGTTAAACTGCCGATTGGGTACACAAGATTATGCAACTTAAGCTCATATTTGTTTCTGTTATAACTATCGTGGCGCAATAGTAACTCGGTAGATTTCAGTGGTGCTAGGTAGGCTTTTTTGAAGTGATAACCCAAAAATTGTGATTGTACGAAACGTTGCTGACTTGGATTATCAAGTACCAAATGCTGCTTGAACGCCCAGAGAATGAGTACTAGAGGTAGCAACAATGCCACGACAAACTGGTAAAAAATCTGCTCACCGCCGTCGAGGGTGATCGCCATGATAAGAGATGCCGAAAGTGGCAATAGTCCCAATAATGCTAACCCTCGACGAACATAATGGCTCTTAGTTGCAAGACGAAGCTGTTCATGCAATCCATCAGGATTGATAAACCTTTGGGCCTTTTTAGATAATTGCGAATACTGCATTACTACCTTGCCTTTATGTCGTTGGCTGTTTTAGATCACTTACGGCAATTTGGAGAGGAACCAACCTTTTGGTGTTTCGACAAATTTGCAACTGACCGAGGCTTGTTTATTGGGGCTGGTGATCAGCAGTTTAACTCTTGCTTCTTGGATAGCGCCTTTTTGCCGTTTAAATTCGTCTGCTGTGCTATAGCTCACCCCTTTGGGAGTAATTTCATCCATGGTTCGGTCAACATACCAGCGCTTGTGGGAGCGTTGCAAAATCTCGCCAGCATATTCCTGTTCTTTTTTAGTTGGTGCGTACGGCATAAGAGCGATAAAGGTCGCTAGGTCTTGGGTCTTAATAAAATCGAAAGTGCCTAAGCAGCGTTGGGTTAATTCATCGTCTAATTTTTGATTTACTGCTTGCACACATAGCGGCATAAATAAAAGGGCGATTATGGATAGGATCCGAGCTGTGTGGGAAGATGGCAAAATAAACGTCCTTGTGATGAAAGTGAATCTCGGCGAAAAGACAGGTTAAGTGATTGACATCTATATCAGTCTGTCGTTTCTTCGACAGCTATTTTTGCCTGTACAACCCATCGCCTCAATCACGCTAAAGTATTAACTTGTTTCATATTTGTTATTGCGCAATCCGTTTAGTGTTACTTTTCGCAGCAGTATTTCTATGGAGGGTAAATATTGATGCGTGTTTCTAAGCGGAGTTATTTAGCGGGGTTGTTGGCAATTTCGACGAGCCTAATGCCTTTGTCGTTAATGGCGGCGGATGAGGGATTATTTACGCCTTTTCCTACGGCGAAATTAAAGGATGAATTGACGCGCCATTATGCCGAATATCCCTTTATTATCAGCGCGGGTGAACAAAGGTCTGACTATCGTTTTAAGCCCATCTTCGGTCAGGTCCATCAGCAAACATACAAATTAGCGCCCGAATATAGCCCTGCGCATATTCTCGACAATTACCGTGAGCAGATTAAAAAGCTTGGTGGCGAAGTCCTATTCGAGTGTCTGCTTGAGGCTTGTGGTGATTCTCGCTTATTACGAGAGAAAATTGCGCTGTTGGATGGCGTTATTGGTGTTGAAAGTGGTTACTTGTTTGCTCGAGTTAAAAATGAGCAAAAAGAGTTTTATACCGCCATACAAGCAGCAGTTATGGATGATTCTGCGGGTCTTCATATTACGACGCTCGAGGCGATCCCCGAGCCGTTAGACTTAGTCACGGTTAATGCCGCATTTTTACAGCAGGAGCCTAAGCAAATCGAGTTTAAAGATAATCAAAAGAAGGATACCAACGGCGCCGAGGATCATCCGCTTATCAGCCGCCTAAAGGGAAGCTATATTCAGGACTTTAAACGCCAAGGCTTTGCGAGCACTGCCTTTGTGTCTTCAATGGATGCAAGCAATAAGCCTGTGCTGGTGGATCGTGCGGGTAAGTTGACTCAAAATGGCTATTCAATACCAAAGGAATATTCGGGTTACGAGGTGTTCACTAACTACAAGGTGGCATTGACTAAACTCGGATTCGAGACGCAATTTGAGTGTCAGGGAAAGGCCTGTGGTAGGGAGGATAGGTTTATCAAAGCCATCGATTCTCTAGTGAATATTGGTAACGAAGACAGCCAGTTTTATGCTTGGTATACCTTAACGCGCCCCGAGGGCAATGTGCATGTGAGCACTTATACCCTTGGTTATATTGATGGTTTATGGACCGACTTGCGGGTGTTAGAGGAGACAGAGCTTAAGGATGACCGCGTGGGGATCAATCTTGAGGCGCTGACCGACCAAATCGAAGCCAAGGGGCATGTTGCCTTAGAAGGGCTGCTATTCGAGTACGATAGCGACAAGTTGCTGCCCGAGGCGCAGCCCGTTGTCGAGGTGCTTGCGAGTTACTTAAAGGCAAATCCTAAGCGTGCATTTTATGTGGTGGGTCATACCGATGACAAAGGTAATCAAGCCTATAACCAAGGTTTGTCACAACGTCGTGCTGTTGCAGTCGTCAAGCTGCTTACCGCAAGTCATGGCATTAAAGCTCAACAGCTTGAAGCTGTGGGTATTGGCGAGCATGCGCCCATTGCCAGCAATAATGATGAGGCGGGGCAACAACAGAATCGTCGAGTGGAGTTAGTGCTGAGATCGGATACTAAGTAAGCCCAATCGTTTGATTCAATGAATATAAAAATGGCGTCAGCTCTTGTCGAGTTGGCGCCATTTTTGTCTATCTGCGATCGCTCAGCCGACGTATCCGCTAAGCGATATTCAGGCTAAGGCTAAGATAGTGCTGGGAAGGAGAGTGAACTGCCAATTCCTAATGGCAGGCCTAGGGCCCAGTAAGCGAGTAAGAAACCGCTCCAAAGCAGCAGAAAACTGATTGAAAACGGCAGCATCAGCGCCACTAGGGTGCCTATGCCTGATTCCTTAACGTATTTTTGGCAAAACACCACTATCAGCGGAAAATAAGGCATCAGCGGGGTGATGATATTGGTCGATGAGTCGCCCACGCGGTAAGCGGCTTGAGTCAGATCGGGCGATACGCCCAGCTCCATCAACATGGGCACCATGATGGCACCAATCAAGGCCCATTTGGCCGACGCCGAGCCGACTAATAGATTGACTAACGCGGTGAGAAACACAATCCCCACTAATGTTACACCCATAGGAAGGGCCAATTCCTTTAGCGCCAACGCGCCTTTAATCGCCATTAATGCGCCTAAATTGGATTGACCAAAGGCATAAATAAATTGGGCGCAGAAGAAGGCCATGACAATGTAATAACCCATACCGCTCATGGACTTACTCATGCCTTGAATAATGGCTCTGTGGTTGTTTGCCGTGCCAGCGACGTAACCATAGACTATGCCTGGCACGAGGAAGAACACAAAAATAATCGCCACAATGGAGCGCATTAAGGGAGCCGAGGCACTGGTTAAGGCGCCATCGGTACCACGCCAGGCAGAGTTGTCACCATAGGCGCTAAACACTAGACCTAAGGCACATAACAACATGGCGCCCATGGCGAATTTGAGTCCGCGGCGCTCATGGGGTTGCAGTTCATCTAGGGTTGGGAGCGTGCTGGGATCGCCATTCACAGCTGTGTTTTTTAGGCGCGGCTCAATCACTTTATCCGTTAAGAACCAGCCAACTAAGATAATTAAAATGGCAGAAGCCGACGTAAAGAAGATATTATTCAGTGGGTTAATCGTTAATGTGGCAGCCGCTGGGTCGGCCGATAATCTTGCCGCCGCCTGAGTTAAGCCAGCTAACATAGGGTCAAGGCTCGATGGCACGCCAACGGTTGCAGAAAAACCGCCGGATACGCCAGCAAAAGCGGCGGCAATACCGGCTAGAGGATGACGACCCGCGGCATAGAAGATCACCGCGCCGAGTGGGATCACCAGTACATAACCCGCATCAACCGCGACATGGCTAAGGATACCCACGGCGATCAATACCGGGGTGAGTAACATCTTGGGGGTCACCGATAAAATCGAGCGCAGGCCAGCATTAATAAAGCCAGTATGCTCAGCCACGCCAAGCCCCAGCATAGCAACTAGCACGACACCGAGCGGCGGGAAAGTCACAAAAGTGGAGACTATGTTCGAGGTAAATGCAGTCAGTGCGCCGCCTTCGAGCATATTCACGACTTGAATGGGGTTGCCCGTACGAGGGTCGATTTCATCAAAACTGACACCCGATAATCCCCAAGAGATCAGCCAGACTAGGCCCAGAAACATCGCAAATAACACCGCCGGATCGGGCAGTTTATTGCCGACGACTTCGACGCCATTGAGAAATCGCTGGAATCCAGTGACAGGTTTATGGTTTTCCATTTGGGTGCCGCTTCCTAAAAAATGATGATTGTTATCTGTGATTATAAAAACGCAGCATTAATTTAAGCTTGGTTTAACTAATCGATAAGAAATAAAACACATAAAAATCTATCGCAGTGACTTTAGTGCGGCTGGCTATTAGTCATAAAATCCATAGGCAAATAAAAAGCGCGGGTTCATGACTGAACCCGCGCTTTTTTACTCAACAATGTGTTTGATTACATTATCTAAATGAATCCGCTAACCGCTTATGCCTTTGGGCCTGCGTTACGGATGGCATCTGACACTTGGTACTTAGCGAAGTTCTTAGTGAAAGCTTCGGCCAGTTTTTGGGCGTATTCAGCATATAGCGCTTTATCGCCCCAAGTGTTGATTGGATTGAGTAAGTTGCTGTCTACGCCTGTGACTGCCACAGGCACGGCCAGATTCAGCGTGTCTAAGTGGACGGTTTCAACATCTTTCAACTCACCGCTGACAATCGCATCGACGATGGCGCGCGTCGTAGGGATGTCGAAACGTTTACCCACACCGTGTGGGCCGCCAGTCCAGCCAGTGTTAACTAAGTACACTTGGCTACCGAATGACTCAATGCGCTTCATTAACAGTTCTGCGTACACGCCTGCAGGGCGTGGGAAGAAAGGTGCACCGAAGCAGGTTGAGAAGGTCGATTGGATCGCCGAGGTTGAGCCGATTTCAGTCGAGCCCACTTTAGCGGTATAGCCAGACAAGAAGTGGTATGCCGCTTGTTCTTTGGTCAGGATAGAAACCGGTGGTAATACGCCAGACACGTCGCAGGTTAAGAACACAACCGCATGTGGCTCGGCGCCGCAGTTGTCTTCTTTACGTTGGGCGATGTGCTCCAGCGGATACGCTGCGCGAGTATTTTCCGTTAGGCTGCTGTCTTTGTAGTTGGGTACGCGGTGTTCGTCCATAACGACGTTTTCGAGCACAGTACCGAAACGAATCGCATCCCAAATAACAGGCTCATTCTTCTGGCTCAGGTCGATACATTTGGCGTAGCAACCGCCTTCAATATTGAATACGCCGCCAGGTGCCCAGCCGTGTTCATCGTCACCGATCAGGAAGCGTTTTGGATCGGCAGAGAGTGTGGTTTTACCTGTGCCAGATAAACCGAAAAATAGCGTAGTGTCGCCATCTTTACCCACGTTAGCCGAGCAGTGCATAGGTAGCACGCCTTGGGCTGGCAGCAGGAAGTTTTGTACAGAAAACATAGACTTTTTCATTTCGCCAGCGTATTTCAGGCCAGCTAGCAGCACTTTACGTTCGGCGAAGTTTAAAATCACGGCTGCATCTGAGTTAGTGCCATCACGCGCGGGATCGCAAACAAAGTCAGGGGCATTGATGATCTGCCACACTGGCTTGTCTTTACGGTTAAATTCTTCTGGGATGATAAAAAGGTTGCGGGCGAACAGTTGGTGCCAAGCGTATTGCGTGGTGACACGTACTGGTTGGTAATGCTCAGTATCGGCACCGACTTCGAGGTCAGATACAAACAGTTCTTTATCGGCTAGGTAAGCTTCTACCCGCGCCCATAAACCTTCAAAAGCACCGGGGTCGAAAGCTTGATTGACTGGGCCCCATTCGATGTCTGCTTCTGAACTGGGTTCTCTTACGATAAAACGATCGCCGGGTGAGCGACCACTGCGAGCGCCTGTTTTAGCGACTAATGCGCCATTGGCTGTCAATTCACCTTCGCCGCGTAGCAGGGCAAATTCGACAAGTTGTGCTGTTGAGGGGTTAAAGTGAACGCGGTTTAATCCATCCGCCATAGTGAGGTCTCCATTTGATTTGTAAGGTTATTTTTTGTTATCGATCGTCTGCCGATTTTATTTTATTTATTACCTAAGCTTTGCTAGGTAACAAAGTGAGGCGATTGTAGCCTAAGCCGAGTGCAATGTGTGAGGGGATTGTGGGTATGAATAAAAAATGGGCGCCGAATCGGGCGCCCATATTGTTTAACTTTGATGATCCGTTTAACCGATTATTGCTGGGTCGTTGACGTCTGACCGTTCGCAAATAATGCCGCTACGTCTATGGCATCAAAAATGTATTTTGCGTGGCAATATTCGCAGCCCATTTCGATCTTGCCGTCTTCGGCGAGAATGGCTTCGATTTCTGCTTGATCTAAGGTTTTGATTGCGCCGGCACTGCGTTCATGGGAACAGGTGCATTTAAAGCTCACATCGATAGGATCGAATAGGCGCACTTCTTCCTGATGATAGAGGCGATGTAATACGCTTTCTGCATCAAGAGTGAATAACTCTTCGGCCTTGATGGTCGACGTTAGTTGGCTCAAGTGTTCGAAGTCGGCGTTGTGATCTTGCTGGCTTGGCAGAATTTGTAGGAACATGCCCGCCGCTTGTTTGCCGTCGGCAAATAACCAAATGCCTGTTGGTAACTGTTCAGATTGATTGAAGTATTCTTCAACACAGGCCGCAAGTGTTGGCTTGTCCAGTGCGACCACACCTTGGTAGCGCTCACCTTCATCGGGTGTTAAGGTGATGACCATATAGCCCTGACCGAACAGATCGGTAAGGCTAGCATCATCGGCAAGTTCAGCATTCCAGCGAGCCACACCGCGTAACTCTTGTAGATTGTTACCGTTGATCACTGCTAAAGAAACAGGGCCGTTGCCTTGTAACTGCACGCTGATATCGCCGCTAAATTTTAATGTCGCGGTTAATAGCGAGGTGGCCGCCATTAATTCACCCAACAGCACTTGCAGTACGGCTGGATATTCTTGGGCGCTGATCACTTGTTGATAGCTGTCTTGTAACTGCACCAGTTCACCACGCACATCGGCATTGTCGAACAAGTAGCGGTGTAAAGTATCTTGGTT
Organism: Shewanella sp. SP2S2-6; assembly: GCF_031931965.1. Lineage (NCBI taxonomy): Bacteria > Pseudomonadati > Pseudomonadota > Gammaproteobacteria > Alteromonadales > Shewanellaceae > Shewanella > Shewanella sp. SP2S2-6. The sequence continues at coordinate 123,720 of NZ_JAUOEQ010000008.1, forward strand.
CATCGTGTATCTCACTGTTAAAGGTCTTTAAAGCGCATGAGCTGACGTCGTTGCTTTTTATCTGGTTTCTGATCGGGTATCGGGTTATTGAGCATGTTGAGACGTCGTTGCTCAGCATTAATGGCCCGTTTAGCCAGACTTGTCGCGGTTTCTTCGTACAATTCTTGTGCAATCGCACCACTTTGGCGTAATTGCGATAATTTTTTTATGACGATCTCTTTATCGTCATATCCTTGGCGTATCTTAAGGACGGCGCCTATCTCGGCATTCCTACTAGATTTGGCGCGCTGGCCGTTGTAATGTACTTTGCCGCCGTTAATCATTTCTTTGGCGATGGCACGGGTTTTATAGAAACGTGCAGCCCAAAGCCACTTATCGAGTCGAATGTCTGTTTTGTCGCTTTGACTTTGCGTCATAGTGTCTCCAGCTAAAAGATCGATGAGTTCACATGCCGAGCAAGAAAATGCGTGAAGTGCATTTCTATTATGTTAAAGGGTGGCGTGCTTCACACCCTTTTGTGGCGGGCAAAGTTAGCATAATTGGCCTATTTTCGCCAATTTGAATGCTGTTATGGGCTTGTTGCCAAATGCAGCCTAGGTTAGCATGAGGCGGTTATTGCCTAATTATTATAATCAGAACAGAGACCTGTATCGAGGGTCCACATAAAATATGGATTTATTAGATAAAGTTATCGCAAAAGCCATTGGCATGCCCCATAAACTCCTAAGCCGGATTGTCTTCTGGTTGGGCTTTATTGTGATCATGTTGTTAGCTGCGCAAATTACATGGAAACTAGTGCCTACTCACTCATCTGCCAGTGCTTGGTCCCCAACGCCCGTAAGCGTGAATGGCAAAAGTGCCGGTCAGGTTGATCTCGCAGGTCTGCAGCAGCTTGGACTCTTTGGTAAGGCGGATGCGACATCTGATAAACCTAAAGTCGAAGTCGTTGAGACTGTGACCGACGCACCTAAGACTACACTTTCAATTCAGCTGACTGGGGTTGTCGCATCGACGGCCGACCAAAAAGGCTTAGCGATTATTGAGTCCAACGGCAGCCAAGAAACCTACAGTTTAGGTGATAAGATCAAGGGCACTTCTGCATCACTCAAAGAAGTCTATGCCGACCGTATCATCATCACTAACGCTGGCCGTTACGAGACCTTAATGCTCGATGGCTTAGTCTATACCAGCCAAAGCCCTGCTAATCAGCAATTACAACAAGCTAAAAGCAATAAGGCGGACTCGGCAGTGAGCCGTGTCGATCAACGTAAAAATGCCGAAATCTCCCAAGAACTCGCCGAATCTCGCACCGAATTGTTAGCCGACCCCAGTAAGATCACCGATTACATTGCCATTTCACCTGTGAGACAAGGTGATTCTGTGGCGGGTTATCGTTTGAATCCAGGGAAAGACGCCAATTTGTTTAAGCAGGCGGGTTTTAAAGCCAATGATTTAGCCAAATCGATTAATGGATACGACTTGACCGTAATGAGTCAGGCGTTAGAAATGATGAGCCAATTACCCGAGTTAACCGAAGTGTCCATTATGGTTGAGCGGGAAGGACAATTGGTTGAAATCATGTTTAGTTTGCCGCAATAACACGCGTTAGAGGAAAGAAAAAGAATGAATAACAAAAGGATTCGACGCAAGCTGATTGCAGGGATTGTTGCGGGGGCAGCCATGTTCTCCTCACAATTCGCTTGGTCTGAACAATATGCGGCCAACTTTAAGGGCACGGATATTCAAGAGTTTATCAACATAGTTGGTAAAAACTTGAACAAGACCATCATAGTCGACCCGACGATCCGCGGCAAAATCAACGTTCGCAGTTATGATCTGCTGAACGATGAACAGTATTACCAGTTCTTCCTCAACGTCTTACAAGTCTACGGTTATGCCATCGTCGAGATGGAAAATAACGTCATCAAAGTCATCAAAGACAAAGACGCCAAAACCGCAGCCATCCGAGTGGCAAATGATAACGAACCCGGCATGGGCGATGAAATGGTCACCCGCATCGTGGCCTTATATAACACTGAGGCCAAACAATTAGCGCCCTTGTTACGCCAATTAAATGATAACGCGGGTGGCGGTAACGTAGTGAACTACGATCCCTCCAACGTCTTGATGTTGTCTGGCCGTGCTGCCGTGGTGAATAAGTTGGTTGAAATTGTCCGCCGCGTAGATAAGCAGGGCGATACTTCAGTACAAGTCGTGCCGCTCGAATACGCTTCTGCGGGGGAAATGGTACGAATTATCGATACCCTTTACCGTGCCACGGCTAACCAAGCTCAATTGCCAGGCCAAGCGCCAAAAGTGGTTGCCGACGAACGCATCAACGCTGTGGTTGTTAGCGGTGATGAAAAGAGTCGCCAACGTGTGGTCGAGCTTATTCATCGTCTCGATGCCGAGCAAGCCAGCACCGGCAACACTAAGGTGCGTTACTTACGTTATGCCAAGGCCGAAGATTTAGTTGAAGTGCTGACAGGGTTTGCCCAAAAATTGGAGGGTGATAAAGACCCAAGCGCTCAAGCTGCAGGTGGTAAACGCCGTAATGAAATCAATATCATGGCGCATACAGAAACCAATGCCTTAGTGATCAGCGCCGAGCCCGATCAGATGCGCACTATCGAGAGCGTGATTAATCAGCTCGATATTCGCCGTGCTCAAGTGTTAGTCGAAGCCATTATTGTCGAAGTGGCTGAAGGCGATAACGTTGGTTTTGGGGTGCAATGGGCGTCTAAAGGAGGGCTCGGCACTCAGTTTAATAACTTAGGCCCAACTATCGGTGAGATTGGTGCGGGTGTTTGGGCTGCACAGCCTATCGAGGGGGATCTTGTTTGTTCTGGCACTAATTTAGACAATTGTAAGCGAAATCCAGATAAACAAGGTGATGTTACCTTGCTCGCCCAAGCTTTAGGCAAAGTGAACGGTATGGCTTGGGGCGTGGCCATGGGCGACTTTGGTGCCTTAATTCAAGCCGTGTCGAGTGACACTAACTCAAACGTACTGGCGACACCGTCGATTACCACCTTAGATAACCAAGAAGCGTCTTTCATCGTCGGTGATGAAGTGCCTATTCTGACGGGCTCTACCGCCAGTTCGAGCAACAGTAACCCATTCCAAACCGTTGAACGTAAAGAGGTTGGGGTTAAGCTGAAAGTGGTGCCGCAGATCAACGAAGGTAATGCGGTTAAGCTGACGATTGAGCAGGAAGTGTCAGGGGTTAACGGTAACACAGGGGTAGATATTTCCTTTGCGACTCGCCGTTTGACCACCACTGTTATGGCTGACTCAGGGCAAATCGTGGTTCTGGGTGGCTTGATCAACGAAGAAGTGCAAGAAAGCATACAAAAAGTACCGTTCTTGGGTGATATCCCCATCATTGGCCACTTATTTAAATCTTCTTCGAGCAAAAAGACCAAGAAAAACCTGATGATCTTCATCAAACCAACCATTATCCGTGATGGCATCACAATGGAAGGGATTGCTGGGCGTAAATATAACTATTTCAGAGCATTACAACTTGAGCAGCAAGAGCGTGGCGTTAACTTAATGCCAAATACAAAAGTGCCTGTGTTGGAAGAATGGAATCAATCAGAGTATTTGCCGCCAGAAGTTAACGCGATTTTAGAGCGTTACAAAGAGGGCAAAGGCCTAGATACTCAGATGCGTAAAACAGATCCGACTTTAAAGTCACTGGAAGAAAACAAGAATAAAGATAAAACCAATGAGTGAAATACAATTATCCCAAGTCGATGACCTCAGCCAAGTCTCCAATGAGCTAGGTCTGGAAGCTGAAGGTGATGAGGTGTTTCGTTCGAGCAGTAAAGAGCGCTTACCCTTTGCCTTCGCCCATCGCCACGATGTGGTGCTCGCGCCGGGTGAAACGGGCGACTTGAGCTTGTTTTATACCAGCAAAACACCGTTAACGGCCATGCTCGAAGCACGGCGCTATTCGGGTGTTGATTTGCCTTTGGTTAAGCTCGAAGTCGCGAAGTTTGAGGCCAAACTCACTCAAGCGTATCAGGCGAACTCGTCTGAAGCGCAGCAGTTGATGGAAGATATCGGCAACGAGATGGATTTATTCACCCTTGCCGAAGAACTGCCGCAGACCGAAGACTTGCTCGAAGGTGATGATGACGCGCCTATCATCAAACTGATTAATGCCTTGTTATCTGAAGCGATTAAAGAAGAAGCCTCGGATATCCACATCGAAACCTACGAGAAACAGCTCATAGTGCGTTTCCGTATCGATGGTGTGCTCAAGGAAGTGCTTAAGCCAAACCGTAAGCTGTCGTCGCTGTTAGTGTCGCGGATTAAGGTGATGGCGCGCCTCGATATCGCCGAAAAACGTGTACCACAAGATGGCCGTATTTCCCTGCGTATTGCTGGTCGTGCGGTAGATGTGCGGGTATCGACCATGCCATCGAGCCATGGTGAGCGCGTCGTGCTGCGTCTGCTGGATAAAAATACTGGCAACCTCGATTTAGAGCAATTGGGGATGACCGACAGTATTCGCGTTAAGTTTGAAGATCTTATCCGTCGCCCCCACGGTATTATTCTGGTGACTGGCCCAACGGGTTCGGGTAAAAGTACCACCTTGTATGCGGGTCTGACTGAGATCAACTCAAAAGACACCAACATACTTACTGTCGAAGACCCAATCGAATACGAGCTAGACGGTATCGGTCAAACCCAAGTTAACATTAAGGCTGACATGACTTTCGCTCGAGGTCTGCGCGCAATTTTGCGTCAAGATCCCGATGTGGTGATGATAGGTGAAATCCGTGACCTCGAAACCGCGCAAATTGCGGTGCAAGCATCACTGACTGGTCACATGGTGATTTCAACCCTGCATACCAACACGGCCTCTGGCGCAATTACGCGTTTGCAAGACATGGGCGTTGAGCCATTCCTTGTATCATCGAGTTTGCTCGGTGTGTTGGCGCAACGTTTGATCCGTACCCTTTGTCCCAAATGTAAAATTGAGCATGTGCCCGATGCACGTGAGCGTGAGTTACTGGGCATAGCGGCCGATGACGACAGACGTATCTTCCGCGCCAATGGTTGTAAGTCCTGTGGTAACAATGGCTACCGTGGTCGAACCGGTATTCATGAATTATTGCTGGTTGATGACAATGTCCGCGAATTGATCCATGGCGGCCGCGGTGAGTTAGCTATCGAAAAGTATATCCGTCAGTTTGTGCCGAGCATTCGTCACGATGGCATGAGCAAAGTGCTCGCGGGCATCACCACTCTCGAAGAAGTGCTACGTGTGACTCGCGAGGAGTAATTTATGCCAGCATTTGAATATAAGGCACTGGATGCCAAGGGAAAGCAGCTTAAGGGCGTAATCGAGGCGGATACCGCCAGACACGCCCGCAGCCAGTTGCGCGATCAGCGCATGATGCCCTTAGAAATTCTGCCTGTTTCTGAAAAAGAAGCCAAAGCCAAAAGCAGCAGCTTTGCGTTTTTCAAACGGGGTATCTCGGTCGCTGAATTAGCCTTGATCACCCGTCAAATCGCGACCTTAGTGGCCGCGGGTTTACCGATTGAAGAATCCCTCAAGGCCGTTGGTCAGCAATGCGAAAAAGATCGCCTTGCAAGTATGATTATGGCGGTACGTTCGCGGGTGGTTGAAGGTTACAGTCTGGCCGATTCCTTGGCCGAATTTCCGCATATTTTCGATGATTTATACCGTGCCATGGTGGCCTCGGGTGAAAAGTCCGGTCACTTAGAAGTGGTGCTCAATCGTCTGGCAGATTATACCGAGCGACGCCAACAGCTTAAATCTAAGCTGACCCAAGCCATGATTTATCCTGCGGTATTGACCACAGTGGCGATTGGGGTGATTTCCATCCTGCTGGCTGCGGTGGTGCCGAAAGTCGTTGGGCAGTTTGAACACATGGGCGCCGAGTTACCCGCTTCGACCCGCTTCTTGATTTCGGCCTCTGACTTTGTGCAAAACTACGGTGTGTTTGTGGTCATTGCCATAGTGATGCTGTTCGCGCTCTTTCGGCGCATGTTAAAGTCGCCTGCGTTTCGAATGAATTACGACAATTTTTTATTGAGCATGCCAGTTGTTGGCCGCGTGAGTAAGGGCTTGAATACGGCACGTTTTGCACGGACCTTAAGTATCTTATCCGCAAGCTCTGTGCCTTTGCTTGACGGTATGCGTATCGCCAGTGAAGTATTGCAGAATGTGCGAGTACGGGCCGCAGTGGATGATGCGACTGCGCGGGTGCGTGAAGGAACTAGCTTAGGTGCGGCATTGACTAATACTAAGTTGTTTCCGGCAATGATGTTATACATGATTGCCTCGGGCGAAAAGAGTGGCCAGCTTGAGCAAATGTTAGAACGCGCCGCCGATAACCAAGACAGGGAATTCGAGGGCAACGTCAATATAGCGTTAGGGGTATTTGAACCTATGCTGGTGGTGAGTATGGCGTGTGTGGTGCTGTTTATCGTGATGGCGATTCTGCAGCCAATCTTAGCCTTGAATAACTTGATTAGCGGTTAATTTTTTGAATTTATGGATTATGACCAAGTCGATTGGCATAGGATTTTTTAGGAGAAGTAGTCGATGCAAATGAACAAGAAACATCAAGGTTTTACCTTACTCGAAGTGATGGTAGTTATCGTTATTTTAGGGATTTTAGCCTCTATGGTGGTGCCTAACTTAATGGGTAACAAAGATAAAGCTGACCAACAAAAAGCGGTATCTGACATAGTCGCGCTCGAAAATGCCTTAGACATGTACAAGTTAGATAACGGCATCTACCCGACGACCGAACAAGGTTTAGAAGCCTTAGTGCAAAAGCCAACGATTTCGCCTGAGCCACGTAACTACCGTGAAGATGGTTATGTAAAACGTCTGCCAGAAGATCCATGGCGCAATAAGTACTTGCTGTTAAGCCCTGGCGAAAACGGCAAGCTAGATATATTCACTGCAGGCCCAGATGGTCAACCAGGTACCGAAGATGACATCGGTAACTGGAATTTACAGAATTTCCAATAAGATGTTAAAGCTGCGCCACGCTGGTTTCACCTTAATGGAGGTGATGCTAGTGATCTTGTTGATGGGACTCACGGCAGCGGCTGTGACTATGTCTATCGGCAATTCGGGCCCACAACAGGCCCTAGATAGAACGGCGCGGCAGTTTATCGCTGCCACTGAAATGGTGCTCGATGAGACCGTTTTGAGTGGCCAATTTATTGGTATTGTGATTGAGAAAACCAGTTATCAGTTTGTTTTTTATAAAGACGGTAAGTGGGATCCTTTGGATAAAGACAGGCTCTTGTCTGAAAAGCAGATGGAGCCGGGTGTCGTGATGAACTTAGTGCTCGATGGTTTGCCTTTGGTACAAGACGATGAAGAAGACGATTCTTGGTTTGAAGAACCACTGATTGAGCCCTCTGCCGATGACAAGAAGAAACATCCTGAGCCACAGGTCATGCTATTCCCGAGCGGTGAAATGAGCGCTTTTGAGCTGACGTTTATCGCCAAAACTGACAAAGGTCAGCAGGCCGAAGCGTTAGTGGTCGGCGATGCGCTGGGCAGATTAACCATAGGGCGCCCCGATGAAACGCGCTAGGGGCATGACGTTACTCGAAGTGATTGTGGCACTTGCCGTGTTTTCGATTGCGGCCGTGTCGATCACTAAAAGTTTGGGCGAGCAGATGGCCAACATGCCGATTCTGGAATCGCGCACTTTGGCACAGTGGGTGGCCGATAATCAGATGGTCGATGCCAGACTCGAGCCGCAGTTTCCTGAAATCGGTAAAAAAGAAGGCCAAGTCGAACTTGCAGGAAAGGATTGGTATTGGCGTAAAGAAGTGGTGAAAACCACGGACGATAATTTTCGTATGATCCGCATAAGCGTGAGTGAAGACGAACGATATCAGCGTATTGCAGCACAAGTGAGCAGTTATGTCCTTAAAACTGACTAGTGCGCAGCGGGGATTTACCCTGCTAGAAATGCTGATCGCCATCGCGATTTTCGCCATGATAGGTTTGGCTTCTAATGCCGTGCTCAGCACTGTGCTGACCAACGATGAAGTGACGCGCACTTTCTCTACTCGGCTTAAAGCCCTGCAGCAAGGCTTTGGTGCGATTGAGCGTGATCTCGCCCAAATGGTGGCGCGTACACCCAGATTACTTGAAGGGGGTCGAGGTTCGACCGTCTTCCAAACGGGCAATGATATCTTAGACTCGGAATCGGAAGCCTTAGTGTTTTACCGTTTAGGTTGGTTAAATCCCGACGGTTTATTACCGCGGGGCAGCTTACAGTCTGTGGCGTATGTGGTGCACGAAGGGCGACTGGAGCGTTGGTATTTTCCTTATCCTGAGCCTGAATTTGGTGCCGAGCCGATTAAGACAGTGGTCATAGATAAAGTATTGTCGGTGGAATATTCCTTCTTTATGGATGACAAGTGGGAGCGCAAAGTCGAGGCGACTAAGTTGCCTAAAGCGATCGCCATGGAGATTGAGATTGAAGGCTTAGGCAAGATCCAACGTAAGTTCTTGCTGCCGCTAGGCGCTGCCGCACCTGAAAAGTCTAAGGATGATGATAATAAAGACGAAAATCCGGACGATGCTAACAAAGATAAAAACGACGACGGCAGTGGAACAGGCAATGGTTCCGGTGACCCAGATTCTGGCGATACTGGAGACGGTGATCCTGATGCAGAGGGCCGCGAATGAGAACCCAATCTCGGTCTAAACAGCGCGGCGTTGCACTGATCGTTGTGCTCTTGATAGTGGCTATGGTGGTGATCATCGCGACAAATATCACTGGCCGTAATCAGTTGTCCATGCGCCGAACCTTAAACTTGGCTCAGTACGATCAAGCCTATTGGTATGCGATTTCCGCCGAAGAACTGGCGAAGAAGATTTTAAAACAAGATTTAGATGACTCTGAAGGTCGAGTCCACAGGCAGCAATATTGGGCCATGGCCGATGTGGTGTTTCCTGCTGAATACGGTGAAATCGCGGGTAAGATCACCGATATGCGCGCCTGTTTCAACTTAAATGCCTTATCTGCGACCACGAAAGAGGTGGAAAACGGTCAACCTAAGCTACCGTTGGCAGCGAAGCAATATAAGGCTTTGTTGGTGAGCTTAGGGATGGACGACTTTAGTGCGGACCGTCTGACTCAGACCTTAAAAGATTATATCGACGATGACACCACGGCCAGCCCTTATGGTGCCGAAGATGCCGAATACGAAGCGCGAAATGTGCCTTACCGTGCGGCCAATACGCTGATGAATCATCGCAGTGAGTTGCGGGCGGTGATGGGATACACCCAAGATATCTATTTGAAACTCTTGCCCTATGTTTGTGTTATCCCAGGCAATGATAGGCAATTGCTTAACGTCAATACCTTAGAAGTTGAGCAAGCGGCGTTATTAGCTGGCATGCTCGATAATCAGATTTCGGTCGGCGAAGCAGAAAGTATCATCAACCAACGTCCCGGCGATGGTTTTGACAAAATCGAAGATTTTTATGAAAGCTCATCTATGGGCTCGATCAAGTGGGAAGGTGCCATGAAGTCGAGTTTTGTCATCGATAGCCAATATTTTCTGTTGGCCTCGGGGGCGAAAGTCGATAACGCCGTATTTAGAATGGAAAGCGTGCTCAAAAAGGGCGGCGGCAACAAAATGGAAGTGCTCACCCGTCAGTTTGGTGGCCAAAAATAATGGCAGTGCTCACCCGTCAGGGTTTGATGTTGGTGGCCAGAAGTAATGGAAGTGCTCACCCGGCAGAATCTGGTGGACAAAAATAATAGCAATGAGCTCAGTCACGCTTTCTTGACTGGGACTGGTGGAGAAAAACTGTGAGTGAACGGCTATTTATTCGCTTGGGCAGAACAGCAGAGCAAGCATGCTCATGGCTCGTTTGGTCTGAGCAAGAACAGGAAATTATCGCCTCTGGCGAGCTCGCCAATGCCCAAGGTTTGTCGACCTTAACTGAGCGTGCGGGTAACCGTCCCGTCGATGTGTTAGTGCCCGCCGCGGCAATGACACTCACTAGCGTGCATTTACCCGAAAAAGGCCAACGCCAAGCCCTGAAAGCCTTGCCCTTTATGCTCGAAGAAGCTTTAGCCGAGGACGTGGATGCCATGCATTTTACCGTCGGCCCGCGTGATGGCGATGCCTTAAGCGTGGTCGCCGTGGCCCATGAGCAAATGCAGACTTGGCTGAGTTGTTTGACCGAAGCGGGTTTAAAAGTGAAACGCATCGTACCCGATTGCTTAGCCTTACCATTGCAAGAGTGCCAATGGGCGGCAATGAATTTTGGTAATGAACTATTACTGCGTACCGGATTAGCCACGGGCCAGAGTTTACCTTTGCCTTGGTTACCGATTGCGCTGGAGCAACTTAGGCCCGCACAGGGCGAAGTGTCTGTCGCCAGTTATACCAACATGCAACTCGAAGGTGTTGAGCTTAAGCCGCAGTCACTTGAGCTACCTATGTTAGTGTTAGCCCGCGGTATTTTGCATGCGCCAGTGAACTTACTGAGCGGCGTTTACACGCCTAAGCGTGAATATAGCAAACAGTTGATGATGTGGAAGAGCACTGCCATCGTTATCGCCATCGCTTGTGTGCTGGCCTTAGTGAATAAAGGGCTGACCATACATCAAGTCAATGGTCAGATTGCCGATCTTAAAGCTCAGAGCGAATCCATTTATCAGCAAGTGGTGCCGGGGAATTCGCGCATTGTTAACCTGCGTTCGCAGATGGAAAGTCAATTACGCGCATTGCAGGGACAGGGCAGTGGCGCCGAGTTTTTTGCCATGCTCGATGGTTTGCAGGATGCCTTTAAGCAAGTACCTGAACTTAAACCTAATAGCTTAAGATTCGAAAGCGCGCGTAACGAGATCCGCATGCAAGTGAGTGCGAAAAACTACGCGCAAATCGAGAAGTTTAAAGAGATCGTTGGGCGTCGTTTCCAACTCGACGGCGGCACTATGAACAGCGGTGAAGATCAAGTCACCAGTACCTTAACCTTGAGGAGCAAATAAGATGGATAATTTGCGGACTTGGTGGCAAGGGCTTGCATCGCGCGAGCAGCAGTTAGTCGGTTTTGGTTCGGTATTCTTAGTCATAGGTATTTTTTATTGGGGTATTTGGACGCCAATCGCCACTGCCGAAGCCGATGCATTACGTAACCTCACTGCACAGCAACAGACGTTGAACTATGTAAAACAAACGGCGAATAAAATAGCGAGTCTTAAGCAGAACGGTGCTAAACCCGCTATGTCGGGCAGTTTAAGCTCAGTGGTTAACCAAACTGCGGGCAATTATGGGTTAGTGATTACTCGCATGCAGCCCCAAGGCGATAAGATCCAAGTGTGGATGGACGATGTTCCTTTTGATGCCTTGTTAGGTTATTTGAGTGAGTTAGTGCAGAAAAAAGGACTTTCACTCGAAAGTGTTGATTTGGCAGAGGCCGATGCCCCTGGCTATGTCAAAGTCAGACGTATCCAACTGTCGCAATAAATTAAGGTGTAGCTGTGAGTTTGATAAAAAAAGTCATCATAGGCGTACTGATTTATTTAGTATTTTTAGTCGTTCTATTTCCCGCTAAGATTGCGATAGCGTTAGCGCCATTACCTGCAAATATCAGTGTTTCGGGTGTGAGCGGCAGTATTTGGTCTGGCAGCATAGAAACCTTAAGTATGCCGCAACGCCAGTTAGAACAAGTGCGTTGGGATCTCAGCCCTTGGGCCTTGTTGTTAGGTAAAGTTAAAGTTGATTTTCAAGTGGGCAGCCGTGCAACGCCTGTCAGTGCTAAGGGATTAATCTCTTGGTCTATGGGCGGCTTAAGTGCGCAGGGTTTACGTTTCGAAGCGCCAGATAGCTTTTTACTCGGCAATGCAAAACTGCCCTTTAAAACCGAAATCTCCGGTGAAGTCAGCCTATTAGTCGAGACTTTAGAGCAAGGTAAACCTTGGTGCGAGCAGTTGTCTGGTAAGCTGTTTTTGAATCAAACCAACGTTAAAAACCAGTTTGGCAATTATCCACTAGGCAATATCGAACTTGGCCTGAGTTGCGTTGATGGCAAAGCGCAATTAGCCACAGATGAAGCCAAAAACCAGCTCGGTATCGTCGGCACTTTGCAGTTAGACGAAGGCAATATGGTCAAAGTAGCAGCTAAGATTAAAGAAACGGCTGAGCAACCAGAAGATATGCGTAAGTCACTGGGTATGCTAGGTAAACGCGGCAGCGACGGTTATTTCCCTGTGGTATATCAGGGTCGTATTCCTGGGCTATAGCGCTGTTTCAGCGCGATGATAGATCTGCACTATGAATGAAAACGAAGGCACCTTAGGTGCCTTTTTTATTGTCTTTTTATCGTGTTAGATCATTGAGTAGCGAGTGATAGTCGGTAATCGCGGGGAAATCTTGAAAGACTTTGACTGGCTTTTTACTGTCTGGGTTAGCAATCCCTAATTGATGACCCACACCGGCAAGTTTAGCGGCCTTGAGTATGGCTTCACTGTCGTCGATAAAGAGGCAGCGACTCGGCTCAAGTTGAAACTTTTCAAATAAGGTTAGCCAAAATTGCGGATGCTCCTTGGGGTAACCTGTCTCGTGGCTGGAGATCATGGCATCGAGCCCTGTTGCTAGTTCGGTATGTTCAAGCTTTAGGGCGAGACTCTTAGGGTGGGCATTGGTCACCAGAATGCGCTGTTTACCCGCAGCGGCTAAGGCCGCTAAAAACGGCATACTGTCTTGGCGCAGCTGAATGCGATCGACCAAAGTGCGATGCAAACCCATAATGTCGAGTTGTAGCTGCTCCTGCCAATAATCGAGGCAGTACCAATCGAGTGTGCCGACGACTTTCTCATAGGCATTTACAACTAACTGCTGCGCTTCGTCCGTGCTCAAACCCCGTTGCCTGCTTAATTCCAGTGGCACTAAACTCAGCCAAAAATGATTATCGAAGTGCAAATCCAATAGCGTGCCGTCCATGTCGAGCAGAACCGTATCGATAGTCTTCCAGTTAAACATTGGGTATTTCCTATTCTTTGCATGATGAACAACGCCTGCGATTGACGCGTGAGCAGGGTGATTTTCAAAGGCTGTCATTATGATTATTCACGCAACTTGTATGCTCATATCTTTGTGCTAGTCTTGGATGACTAATTATTTTTAGTCTGAAAATTAAGCGGTTGGATATGGATATCTGTTCTTTTGCCCTATTAGCTCAAGTTCCAAACTCCCTTAGTTTACAGCAAGAGCTGAATGCTTTGCTGCTGCAAGACTGGCTACCCCACGTAAATCAGCGTGATTATCGTCAAGGGGAGCAGGGCGGTTGGGATGTGTTGCCTTTGCGCTGCGCCGCCGAGTATCAAACAGCACATCCTATCTTGCAAGCCTTCTCAATCTCTACACAGGCTCACTGGAATGATCTGCCTCGTCTCGAATCGAGCCCTACATTATGCCGTTTTCTGCAATCCCTAACCTGCCCAGTGAAATCTGTGCGTTTGATGCGCTTACATGCGGGGGCTGAAATCAAACCACATAGAGATCAAGGGCTCTGCCTAGAGCAAGGTGAGGCAAGACTGCATTTACCACTGCAAACGAATGATGCGTTAAATTTTTATGTGGATGAGAAACGTGTACCCATGCAGGCTGGCGAGCTTTGGTATATCAATGCCGATCAAGTCCATTGGGTCGAGAATAAAGGACAGGATGCACGCATCAACCTAGTGATTGATTGTGAAGTGAATACTTGGCTAAGGGAGTTGGTCTATGCCGCAAAGTTCAGGGGTTGAATCAGGACAAAGTGCAGATATTAAAGCGTTAATTCACTTCGCCAACGCGCTATTACAGGCCTCTTCGGCAGGGGAGGCTAAACGGCTTATCGATCCCATGCTGGCACAATTATGCGTTATGACGAAAATTGAGCTTCACCCCGAGTATTTTTTGGATACCGAGGCGAGTATGACACCTTTTGGTAAGGCTGTGTCGCTCACTACTGCGGCGCAGTGTGCTGAAGATCCTGAGCGTGGGCGAGTGTTTATTCAGGGCATTTATCAGGCTATACAGGATAAGTTGGCGCTAAATCCGCAACGGCCAATACAGATTTTGTATGCGGGAACAGGACCTTTTGCCTGGTTGTTATTACCATTACTGCCGCTGTTTTCTGCAAGTCAGATTCAAGTCACCTTGCTCGACATTCACCCTGCCTCGTTAGATAAAGTCACCAAGCTTATTGAACACTTTGATTTAGCAGATCGTGTGGCAACGTATGTCTGCGCCGATGCCACAGTTTGGCAACCAGAAGCTGTAGTAAAGTTCGATATGATAGTCTCTGAAACCATGAAGCATCTGCTGCAACAGGAGCCTCAAGTCCAGATATTCAGCCACTTACAGGCGTATCTTGCAGATGATGGTGTGCTCATCCCGCAAAATATTGAGTTAGACGCTTGGCTTGAGTGTCGTACTGTGCAGGATTGTGTGGAGACGCATTATTTAGGACCTTTGTTTGCACTCAACCTGCAAACAGCACGCTTGCTTGCCAGTGGAGACCGCAGTTTCTTGGCTGGTACATTACTATTGCCCGATTTCAGTCTGAGTGCAGTAACACTTAAGTTTACTACCAGCATTCAAGTTTATGGTGAATCGAAGTTGAGCGAAAACCAATCTCAACTCACGTTACCTCGATATCGACGTGAACATTGGCTTAAGTCTCTTTCATGCCTGGCTTTCCGATATGAACAGGGCGCTCATCCCGATTTTGTGTTTGATGTTATAGCGCAAAAACCTGTGCTTGTGTCGAGTGACGATCTGAGCTGCTTAGGCATTTATCATTTGCAGCGGCTTTGGCAAAAGATACAGCTACGCAAACGGGGAGTGCCATTCACCGAACTGGCTAATGAATGGCACTTAGATAAAACCTTGCTGGATCTTTGTGGAATAGGGCTAGAGCCGGGTTTGAGAGCCTTATATCAACATGACCATCTGTCAGCTTTTGTCGCTTACATTCAGCAAATAGCCAAGCTGACAGCTGCGGATATTGCTGCGATTAATCAGCAATTAAGCACTATTTCCCATGGATTAACGCCATCGGTCACTGTACCAGAAGTCGAAGACTTCAATTCAGCAGAGGTTGAAGACTCAAATCCGGCTGTAGTACTCAGCGAGTCACAACTCAATTTTTGGCGTAGTGAAGGCTACTTAGTGATCCCGCATGTGCTCACGGCAGAGCAATGCGCCGTAACTCGAGATTTTATTTGGCAGCAGTTAGGTGCCAATGAACAAGATCCCGCCACTTGGTATCAAGCTCATGAGTTTATGCAGAAAATAATGCTACAACTGTTTCGCCATCCGCAACTGGACGCGAATCGACAAGCCCCCAAAATCCGTCAAGTGTTTGAACAATTATGGCAGCGAACCGATTTAGTCATGACAACCGACAGAGTCAGCTTCAATCCTCCTGAAACACAGATATGGCGTTTTCCTGGGCCCGATATGCATTGGGATATGCCGCTACAGCTACCCGTTAAGTTTGCGACGCAAGGGTTAATTTATTTAACTGATACGAGTGCCGAGCAAGGTGCATTTTGTTGTGTCCCCGGATTTCATCTCAAGATAGAGGAGTGGCTGCGTAGCCAGAGCAAGTCTGGTATAGAGTTACAGCAACAGGATTGGTCATGCTGGCCAGTTAAACCAATCGCCGCTAATGCAGGTGATTTAATCATTTGGCACCATGCCTTGCCCCATGGCGCAAGCCCGAATCGGGCTAAACTACCGCGTATGGTGCAGTACATAAACATGTATCCCTTATGAATCCAGAACAATGCTATTGGTCGTTAGTCCATAACCCCGCAGCCTTGAGAGAGCTAGGCAAGGCGACGACTATGGTTGGGTTTTGCCAATATTTGCGGCGATTTTGGTGTTTGCCAGATTATGGTGATGAGGCGTTGCTGGCGATTTTGTGGGCAGGGAATCGGCAAACCTTAGCTCCAGATTTTTCCCTTTTATGCCAGTTTTGGGTGCCAGCAGACTATGACCCTAAACGCAGAGTATTAGAGTGGATGTCCGCCGCAGAAAAACCGATTCACCCATTCTACTCGGAGCATATTTCTGCCGTGCGGGGTCAGTTATTGTCAGTCTTGATCAAACCTAAAACCGCTCTCTTACCTGCGCCAAATCTTTCGGGACTAGTAGAACAAGTGCAGCCTGCCGGATTCATATTTCACCTCTACCGCTGTGGCTCTACCTTAGTGTCGCGCAGTTTTGCTGGGTTATCTAAATGCAGGGTGTTATCTGAATCGCCTTTGCTGACTCAAGTGTTACTGGACGGGAGCCTATCAGACACACAAAGACGTGCGGCTTTAACATTTTGCATTAACACTCAAGGTCAGTTGTTTCATCCTGAACAGCATTTGTTGATTAAATGGAATGCGTGGGATTTGCAGTTTTGGCCCTTGATCCTATCACTTTATCCTCAAGTTCCTGTGTTATTGCTACTTAGAGACCCCGTCGAGATCTTAGCCTCACAGCAAAAGTCTGCTGGATATCATATGGTGCGACAACCATCTCGACCTTTATTCCGTGAATTATCAGTACCAGAGGAGGAGTCGATACTGGAGTATCAATGCAAGGTATTGCGCTTGTTATTGGATTATGGCTTAGAGATGAGTCAGTGTAGCCAAGTGATGGTCGTGGATTATCAGGAGCTGTTACCCGCGATAGCGAATAAAATCGCAAACTGGTTTTCGTTGGATCTCTCTCAAGAAGAGTGCAGTCAAGTCGAACAATGCCAGTTAATACACTCTAAAACAGCCACGCAGCCCTTTGTAGCAGATTCACAATCTAAACAAAGTTTTTTTTCGGCTAAGCAAAAAGAACAGATCCACCGTTATTGTAACTGGTCTAATCTTCACCTTTTTGAAACTAAAAGTTAACATGAATCTTGTGTTTTTGTGTGATGTGAACTAGCTTTAGCCAACTATCTATATTAAAAAATATCAGCAAGTTAACGTTTTTATTCTAGGGATGGAAAATGCAATCATGTACCTCCAAGCAGTTAGCCGTTTTATTCTGCGAACGCATTCCCCTGAGTCACTCTTTAAACCTGTCATTCGATTTGTCGAGTTTTGCTCGTTAACCCCGAGCCGAGCTGCCACGGCGAATTAATGAACTATACAGCGCTGTCAGAGTTAATTATTACAGGGAATGTGTTTGATGGTAGAAGACATAGTATTACCTAAAGCCTATTCATTGCGTTACGCGTATAAAAATGACGATGCTTTTGTATTTGCACTATTTTGTTCTGCAAGGACGGAACTGTCTCTATTACCGCTTTCCCCACAGCAACGAGAGCTGTTAGTGCAACAACAATACCGCTTACAGCAAGCGGGTTACGCTGCCCAATACCCTCAAGCTGTGACTCTAATCATTGAATATCAATCAATTTCTATTGGCAAAATCATACTTAATCCCTCTGCTAACGGTGTCCATATCGTCGACTTTGTCATCGCGCCGCAATTTCGTGGCTATGGTTACGGTTCAGTCATTTTGGACTCGGTAAAAGCCTATGCCCAAGCAAAAGAGGCGAGTGTGAGTCTGAGTGTTGATCGACAAAATATGCGTGCGAAACAGTTATATCTTCGCTTGGGTTTCTTACCTTTTGAAATATCACCTACCCAAGAGTGGCTATCGTGGCCATCACCATAGGTAGTGTTGTTTCGGGGTAGTGGAAAGCGTGTGTAATCAACCTGATGATGTTTGGACAGGTTTGCTTTTATTAAGGAGTCATGGATGTCTGATAATTTTCTTGGAGAAATTAAGCTTCTCCCCTACGAATGGGCACCTAAATATTGGGTTTTGTGTGCCGGGCAATTATTGCCAATCAATTCCAATCAAGCGCTTTTTTCATTATTGGGTACGACCTACGGTGGAGACGGTGTCAATACCTTTGCATTGCCGGATTTACGTGGTCGCGCACTGGCTCACCCTAATGCTGCTATGGGTTTGCCACAGGGTAGCAAGGCTGGTGCAGAAAATGTAACCCTAGTACCCAACAACCTGCCAGTCCACAATCACCTTGTGATGGCCAGTTCTACGGCGAGCGATACCGTGCTTTTTGCAGGCAATAATATTGCCGCTGCCAAGAACAACGCAGGCGCTGTCAATTTGTATGAACCCGCTGCAAGTTTGCAAGCGTTGGATCCTGCAACGGTATCCAATACCGGCGGTAACCAACCCCATCAGAATTGCCAGCCTTCGCTGGTGATGAATTATTGCATTGCCACTCAAGGCATTTACCCTTCACGTAACTAGAGGAGAATCACTATGGATGCTTATATTGGTGATATCCGTCTGTTTGCGGGTAGCTTTGCACCGAGGGGTTGGATGTTGTGCGCGGGTCAGCTATTAAGTATTAGTGAGCAGACGACGCTTTTCGCTCTGATTGGAACGACATACGGCGGCGATGGAGTCACCACTTTCCAGCTGCCAGATTTGCGCGGCCGGCTTCCGGTTGGGCAGGGCAACGGCGCGGGTCTTACTCCCCGTGTTATCGGCCAGCAATTTGGTGTTGAATCCGTGACCTTGTTAACACCGCAAATACCTTCACACAGCCACAGTTTTTCGGCGAGTACAGCAAGTCCCTCCACATCACCCAGTCCCACGGGTAATGTGTTTGCCCACAGCAATACCGATAATATTTATGCTCCTTTGCCAACTAGCGGTGCCGATCCCCAAGTTATGAATGCACTCAGTGTGCAAGCCACCGGGGGAACACAACCACACAATAACATCATGCCTACCACAGCGATAAATTACATCATGTGTATTGAAGGCATTTTCCCATCGCGTAATTAAGGAGCGAAATTATGGATCCATTTATTGGTGAAATCCGTTTGTTGCCATTCAGCTTCGCTCCCCACAATTGGGCGCTGTGTAATGGCCAAATATTGTCAATCGCAAGTAATACCGCATTGTTTTCAATTATCGGAATTACGTATGGTGGCAATGGTACAACCACGTTCCAATTGCCTAATTTGCAGGGGCAGGTCGTTGCGGGCGTAGGTCAGGGGCCCGGACTGAGAATATGGGATTGGGGTGAACAGTTTGGCGAAAATGGGGTGACGCTGATCTCCACTGAAATGCCAGCACACAACCACACGCTGACCGGTTTGAATAATCAGGGGACTTTGCCTTCTCCGGCAGCGAATACCTATCTGGCCAAGGATATTCGTGGTGGCAGTGGTATCGTCAACTATATGCAGACCGCACCGGGTACATTAAATACCGCTATGGCACCACAGACTTTAGGTATAAGTGGTGGTGGTCTACCCCATGAAAACCGTCAGCCATTTCTGGCATTGAATTATTGCATTGCCCTTTATGGTGTATTTCCGGCACGCAATTAATTGATGAATGATTCCCGGCATGTTTGTCGGGAAGTTTTTTTAATAAATATTTTTAATTAGTAAGTCACATTGATGCCAAACAAATTACATTTTATTTCAGGTTTACCGCGTGCAGGCTCGACGCTGCTCGCAGGTATACTTCGGCAAAATCCACGCTTTCATGCGGCTATGAGTAGCCCTGTGGCAGGGCTTGTGAATGGCGCCCTCGAACAAATGGGGGCGGGTAGTGAGTCCTATTCATTTTTCGATGAACATAAACGTAAGGTCATTTGTCGGGCATTAATTGATGCTTATTACCAAGATAAAAGCCATCCGGTGATTTTCGACACCAACCGTCACTGGACTGCCCGTTTGCACCAATTGGTAGAGCTGGTTGATGATTTTAAAGTGATTTGTTGTGTGCGCAATCCGGCTTGGATTATGGATAGTTTTGAAGTGATTTACCGTAAAAACCCATTTGACTATAGTCGCATGTTTAACGCGGCCTCGCGTCAGACTGTGTATAGCCGCTGTGAGTCATTAATCAACGCTGGTAGTTCGGTAGGGAGTGCATGGACGGCACTCAAGGAAGCCTATTACGGCGAGTTTTCTGATCGCTTGCTATTAGTGGATTACGACCTGCTTACTCAGCATCCGGCACGCACGCTGGAATTAATCTATCGTTTTATTGGCGAACCGCAATTTGAGCACGATTTTAATCATGTCGACTATGCTGAAAATGAGTTTGACCACAATCTCGGGGTCAAAGGTTTGCACAGCGTTAAACAGAAAGTGGAATACAAAAGTCGGCGCAGTATTTTACCGCCTGACTTATTTATGAAATATCAAGAGATGGACTTCTGGCTGGATAGTACTGGCACTGCAGCCAATATTATTGCAAGTAAAAATCTGGCAAGTAAGAAAACCTGTAGCACCTAATGCAAAAAATGAAGGGAATCACTTATCATGAGACACACACTGCTTAGTGGGCTTTCCTCGCTGTTATTACCATTTGGACTCTATGGTGCGGGTGCAATCGCGGCGCCGAGTTATCAACGCTCCTATTTGAATGCATCGATAAGTGCATCGACCGATCTATCATTGCGTTCAGACACCTCTCTACCACAGGATCTAATTGATTTATCTGGCGATCAACTGGATATCCAGAGTGCACATCCGGTGCGTGAGCTGGTGATTGTTGATGGCGCAGTGACTGAGGCTGATAAATTGGTATTGCGTCGCGCCCTTAAACCGGGCATGCAATTGGTGGAGTTAGATTCTTCTATCGCTGGATTACCGCAATTCATTAATGCCCTTGAAGGTCACAAAAATCTCGCCGCTATTCATGTGGTCTCCCACGCACAAGCGGGTGCTATTTTGCTCGGTAATTCACGTATTACCCCGGAGACAATCCAGCATGAAGTGCACGCATTTGCCGCGCTAAAAGGCGCGGTGCGTGAAGGTGGCGATTTATTATTTTACGGTTGCGATCTGGCCGCGAATGAAGCCGGTGAAGCGCTGTTGGATATCATCAGCAATAACACCGGTTTGGATGTTGCCGCCTCCAATAATTTAACCGGTAATGCCGAATTACAGGGCGACTGGGATTTAGAAGTTACAAGCGGAAATGTTGAATCTACGTTGGCGTTTTCTGAGAAGGCGTTAAGGGATTTTTCGGGTGTATTAGCGGCTTCGAATGGTACAAAAACATTTTCTGGTTGGTCAGGAAATCTCACTACAGAACTTAGTACTACCGATTTCAGATTAACGGCAACGGATGGAAATGATAGTGTACGGAATGTTGGAATTTATGGAGACATTGCTTATATCTTGACCGGTACTCCCAATATTAATAGTAATCACTATTTCTATTTAAAGGCAGACGGAACCAATACTACTGCGTTTGAGCTCACAGGCTTAAGTAGTGGAGAGTATACCCATAACTTCACCAATGTGCGGATTGTGGGTATGGTTCGGGGGGGGGGCACGGTCAACTCTTCTACAATAAATGGCACTAGTACTTTCGGTGAATCCTTTACTTTCGAATCGGGGCAACTAACCGCATTTTCCGGGGTTAAGCTGACAGGTTTTAAGCTCTATTTTGATTGCAGTACAAACTGTACCCAAGCGGCTGACGTCGCCAAGTTTGAGTTCAGAAGTTTTACCATCCAAGGCGCTGTTAATACACCGCCTGCTGTTACCCCAACACTCAGCAGCGTTAACTTATCGGATTCAGCACTGAGAGCAGGCGAAACCTCCACAGTCACTTTTACATTTTCAACGGCGGTTACCGGTTTTACCAATGCTGATATCACTATTCCAAATGGTTCACTGAGCGCTGTAAGCTCTGGTGATGGTGGCACTACCTGGACGGCAACTTTCACACCAACAGCTAGTATTACCGATGCAACAAACGTATTTACGGTTAACATGACTGGCGTCAGCAGCGTTGCTACATCAACACCAGGAAGCGGCACCACCAATTCCGGTAATTTCACTATTGATACATCGCGACCAACAGCAACAATTGTAGTTGCCGATAACGCCTTGATGGTTGGGGAAACCTCGCTGGTTACCATCACTTTCAGTGAAGCGGTGACGGGATTTGCCAATGCGGATTTAACGATTGCGAATGGTACTTTGAGTGCAGTGAGTTCTGGTGATGGAGGCATTACCTGGACGGCTACATTGACTCCCACAGCCAGTACTACTGATGCCAGTAACCTGATCACACTGGACAACACTGGCATGACCGATGCGGCAGGCAATGCTGGAACGGGTACAACAGACTCCAACAATTACGCCGTAGATACCGCCCGCCCCACAGCATCAATTGTGGTGGCTGATACAGCGCTGTCGATTGGTGAAACCCCGCTGGTCACCATTACGTTCAGTGAAGCGGTGACAGGATTTACTAACGCAGATTTAACCATCGCCAACGGCACACTCAGTACGGTGAGTTCCGGTGATGGTGGTGTCACCTGGACAGCCACCTTTACACCTACGGTCAGTACTACTGATGCCACCAATGTCATCACGCTTGCTAACACGGGTGTAAGCGATGCATCAGGCAATACAGGAACAGGTACTACTAATTCCAACAATTATGCAATCGATACGGTTCGTCCCATTGCTTCAATAGTGGTTGCTGATACCGCACTGGCTGTAGATGAAACTTCATTGGTCACCGTCACATTCAGTGAAGCGGTGACTGGTTTTACCAACGCCGACTTAACCATTGCCAATGGTACTTTGAGTGCGGTGAGCTCTGGTGATGGCGGCATTACCTGGACGGCAACATTGACTCCTACCGCCAGTATTACCGATGCCACCAACCTGATCACTTTGGATAATACCGGTGTAACAGATGCAGCAGGTAACGCAGGAAGCGGAACTACTGATTCCAATAATTATGCAATTGACAGCCTGCGTCCAACGGCTTCGCTGGTTGTGGCGGATACAAGTTTGTTAGCCGGTGAAACCTCTCTGGTGACAATCACCTTCAGTGAAGCGGTGACAGGTTTTACTAACGCCGATTTAACGATTGCGAATGGTACTTTGAGTGCGGTGAGTTCTGGCGATGGAGGCATCACTTGGACGGCGACATTGACGCCGACAGCCAGTATTGCGGATGCCACTAACCTGGTCACACTTGATAACACTGGTGTGACCGATACTGCAGGCAACGCAGGAACGGGTACTACTGATTCCAACAATTACGCCATATCCACTGTGCGCCCTACGGCATCAATTGTCGTTGCTGATACAGCTCTTGCAGCAGGTGAAACTTCGTTAGTCACAATCACCTTCAGCGAAGCGGTGACTGGATTTAGCAATGCTGATTTAACCATTGCTAATGGAAGCTTAAGTGCGGTGAGTTCTGGTGATGGCGGCATTACTTGGACGGCCACCTTCACACCCACAGCCAGTATTACGGATACCAGCAATGTCATCACTCTAGCTAATACCGGTGTACAAAACGCTGCTGGTAATACAGGAAGCGGAACGACTGATTCCAATAACTATGCAATTGATACTGCTCGCCCCACAGCCTCAATAGTGGTTGCCGGTACTGCACTGGCGATTGGTGAAACCTCGTTGGTCACTATTACTTTCAGTGAAGCGGTGACAGGATTTACTAACGCAGATTTAACGATTGCCAATGGAACACTGAGCGCGGTGAGTTCTGGTGATGGTGGTATTACTTGGACTGCAACTTTAACACCGACGGCCAGTATTACCGATGCTACTAATGTCATCACATTGGATAATACTGGCATCACAGATGCAGCAGGTAACGCGGGAACAGGCACAACTGATTCCAACAATTATGCAATTGACAGTACAAGGCCAACCGCGTCACTGGTTGTTGCTGATACAGCTTTGGGTGCTGGTGAAACGTCATTGGTCACCATTACTTTCAGTGAGGCAGTGACTGGCTTTACCAATGCGGACCTTACCATCGCGAATGGAACATTAAGTGCGGTGAGTTCATCGGATGGTGGCATTACCTGGACGGCGACTTTGACGCCAACCGCCAGTGTGACGGATGCAACCAACATCATTACATTGGATAACACTGGAGTGGCCGATGCGGTTGGTAATGCGGGCACAGGCACAACGGATTCCAACAACTATGCCATAGATACAACACGCCCAACGGCCACAATAGTCGTCGCGGACACTGCATTAGCGGTTGGTGAAACGTCCCTGGTGACCTTCACTTTTAGTGAAGCTGTGACTGGTTTTACCAATGCGGATCTGACTATTGCCAACGGCACTTTAACTGCGGTCAGCAGCGGTGACGGGGGCATTACCTGGACGGCGACTTTGACGCCAACCGCCAGTGTGACGGATGCAACCAACATCATTACATTGGATAACACTGGGGTGGCCGATGCGGCTGGTAATGCAGGCACAGGCACAGCGGATTCCAACAACTATGCCATAGATACAACACGCCCAACGGCCACAATAGTCGTCGCGGACACTGCATTAGCGGTTGGTGAAACGTCCCTGGTGACCTTCACTTTTAATGAGGCAGTGACTGGTTTTACCAATGCGGATCTGACTATTGCCAACGGCACTTTAACTGTGGTCAGCAGCGGTGACGGGGGCATTACCTGGACGGCGACTTTGACGCCAACCGCCAGTGTGACGGATGCAACCAACATCATTACATTGGATAACACTGGGGTGGCCGATGCGGCTGGTAATGCAGGCACAGGCACAACGGATTCCAATAACTATGCGATAGATACAGCCACGCCAACAGTACAGAGTGTTAACCCACTAGATGGCGATATTGGGGTGGCAGTTAGTGCCAACTTTGTGCTGACCATGAATGAGGATATACAGCTTGGTACTGGCAATATAGTGATCTACGATGCCGATGATCTGGCCGTAGCGACCATTGAGGTGGGTTCACCAGCCGGGCAGCTAATGATAACGGCTGGCGTGTTGACTATTAACCCAACCGCTAATCTAGTTGAAAACACCAGTTATTATATTCAAATCGCCAATGGAGCTATTACCGACTTGGCGGGTAACATTTACGCCGGCATTAGTAATAAAACCGATTGGAACTTTACCGTTGCCGATGTAACTCCACCAGTTGTTACTGGCGTGGTAGTATCGGGCTCACCCGCAGCGAACGCCGCTAGTCTCGTGTTTAGTGTGAGTTTAGATGAGGTGGCGAGCAATCTCTCTATCGATGATTTTGCTCTTACGGCAACAGGTTCGGCAAGTGGCAGTATTGCCAGTGTTTCTGCGGCATCCGGCACCAGTGTTGATGTGACTGTGAATACTGTGAGTGGTACAGGTAGTCTGAGACTCGATGTCAACGCGAATACTAATATCCAAGATACGGCCGGTAATGGTAATGGCACCAATGGCTATACCGCCGCTTATTCCGGTGGCGCAAGCCATGCTGTCGATCGTGATCCACCTTTAGCCCCTTCGGGGCTCGATCTTGCCGCAGGTTCTGATTCGGGGATCAGCAGCACAGATAATGTAACCAACGATACTACCCCGACATTCACTGGCAGCGCCGAGGCGAATAGCACTGTGACGCTCACGAGCAGCATCGATGGCGCATTGGGGGCTACAACTGCTGATGGTGCTGGAAATTGGTCATTTACCATGCCGCTATTAACCAGTAATTCAGCGCATAACATTACGGCCACTGCGACCGATGTCGCTGGCAATACTGGCGCGGCATCGACGGCACTTGCGTTTACGCTCGATACACAAACTCCCACGATAACCAGTTCGGCCCCCGCTGGTGGTGCCTCTGCTGCGGATGTCAGTGTGATATTCAACCTCGCCTTTAGTGAATCTGTGAACAGTCTGACGACGGATGATTTTGCCTTGGTGAGCACAGGCACAGCATCCGGCTCTATTTCGAGTGTTTCAGCCAGTTCAGGTGCTGGCGTTGCAGTGACTGTTAATGCTATTTCGGGTACGGGTAGTCTGAAGGTGGGCCATGTATCGAGTGATATCACCGATGATGCGGGTAATGCTCTCGGAGCCTATAGTGCAGGTGCTGCACACTCGGTCGATACGGATGCGCCGACTATTGCCAGCGTCAGTTTTGATCAGGCATCGGTCACCCAGGCAAATCAAGGCATGATTAGCTTGACCTTAGCGAGTGCTGAGGTGGGAACCAGTGCAAATTACACTATTACTGGCAGTACGGGCACGCCTGTCACAGGATCTATTGCAGTCGCAAGTGCGTCACAACAGATCACCAATATAGATGTGAGCGGTTTAGGGGATGGCACTCTGACCGTGAGTCTGACCCTGACTGATGCGGCGGGTAATATTTCTAGCCCAGCAGTAACCGATACCATATCGAAGGATGCTGTCATTCCAACCGTGAATGTGGTTAATGTTAACGATGGTCATTATGGCGTCGGCAGTGCTATCGATATCACGCTTACTCTGACCGAGGATGTGGTGGTTTCTAGCACACTTTCTACGCTGACGCTCGATATCGATGGTGTGGCTCGTCAAGCGGTATTCGTATCAGCTACCAGCGGTGTGCTGACCTATAGATATACGGTCCAAGCGGGCGATAACACGGGGGCGAGTGGTTTAATTGTCGATGCTAATGGCATAGTGCTTAATGGTGACACCATGCGGGATGCGGGCAGCAACGATGCCGATTTAAGCTATAGCCAGTGGAACAGTGCCAATGTGATTGTCGATACGACTGCCCCCGTCGATCCTATTGTTACTACGCCTGCTGGCACTATAAGTACCAATCAGGCAACGACATTGATCAGCGGAACGCACCCTGACGATGGGGTGACAATCAGCCTCTATGCCGATGTGGATAATGACGGTGTTGCCGATAACGCGACTGTGTTGGATGACACTATAGTGGTCGCGGGCACTTGGACTCTGAGTGCCTCATTATCGACGGACAGCGACAATAATTTCGTTGTGATTGCCAGCGATGCAGCGAGCAATGTTTCCGCACCCCAGAATGTCCCTACTATTACTCAAGACTCAACGGCGCCAGCTGCTCCATCTACGCCAGATCTGGATGCAGCAAGCGATTCGGGGACGAGTTTCGCGGATAATATCACCAAGAATACAACACTCGTGTTGACGGGGACCGCAGAGGCTGGTGCCAGTGTCGTCCTTAGCAGCCAACTTGATGGTGAGCTTGGCACTGTCAATGCGGATGGCAGTGGTGATTGGAGCGTTAGTGCGACCAACGTGAGTGCGGGCACCCATAGCATCACAGCGGTTGCTACTGATATCGCAGGAAATAGCAGTGTCGCATCGAGCGCTCTATCTGTGACTATTGATACGAGTGCGCCCACTTCCTCAGTAATTGATAATCAAAACATTCAACCTGGCGAGAGTTCATCTACGCTCGCGTTTACTATTGCCGATGATGTAACCGCTGTGACGGATATTCTTGTGACGCCAGCGAGTTCAGATACCACAGTGGTCCCACTGGCGGATGTTGTATTAGCAGGAAGCAATGCCGATAGAAGTGTGACTGTGACTGCGCTTGGCTCGGGTACCAGTACCATCACCCTTACGCTCGAAGATGGTGCGGGTAATACTAGTACTCAAACCTTCGAGGTTGTGGTGAATAGTGCTCCGACTATTTTGGGAATACCCGCGACGAATGTGGCTCAAGGTGCACCTTATAGCTTTGTGCCAACAGGTGCAGATGCGGATGGTAATAGCCTGCTCTTTGACATTACGAATCGACCTGCATGGGCGAGCTTTAATACGGCAACAGGGGAATTAAGCGGTACGCCAACGAATGCGGATGTCGGTGTGACGACGGCAATAGTGATCAGTGTGAGTGATGGAGTGCTCAGTGCGAGCCTGCCAGCTTTCAATCTCACGGTGACCAACGTCAACGATGCGCCGACGATTAGTTCAACAGCTATCACTGCTGCCACTCAAGATGCGGCGTACAGCTATAGCTTTGCGGCGAGTGATACCGATGTGGGCGATGTACTGACATTGAGCGCGGTGACTAAACCAAGCTGGTTGAGCTTCAATGCGGCCACTGGATTGTTAAGTGGCACGCCAAGCAATGCCGATGTGGGCAGTCATGCGGTGACACTGAAAGTCACCGACACGGACGGCTTAACGGCAGAGCAAAGCTTCAGCATCACGGT
>NZ_JAUOEQ010000009.1:0-134852 GCF_031931965.1 Shewanella sp. SP2S2-6
GCGCCAACCGGCCAGAGGGTTGGTATTTCACAGTGACCGAGGCTCGCAATATACCAGTAAGCAATTCGGTAGGCTGCTATCGAGCTATGGTATCCGAGCCAGCATGGGTGATGTGGGTGCGTGTTGGGATAATGCCGTTGTTGAGCGTTTCTTTGGTAGCTTGAAACACGATTAGATTTTTAAAGTTAATCAACCAACAAGGGAGTTTATGAAGCAAGATGTGACGGCTTACATGAAATATTACAACTTGGAGCGGCTTCATTCTGCTAATGACGCTCTGTCACCTGTAGAGTTTGAAAATTCTCAACTAAAAGTGTCCAGTTTGGGTTGACCAGTACAGTAATGAGAGTATTGGTAAAAGTCGAGGCGGTAATTCAACCAAAATTCACTTAGCCGTCGACAGCGGAGGATTACCGATTTATTTCGAATTATCAGAAGGCCAAAAACACGATATTACACACGCCCCCAGCTTAATTGAGCACCTGAAGCAGGTTGATACCGTCATTGCAGATAAAGGTTATGACAGCGATGCTTTTCGTGAACTTATCGCAAATAAAGGCGGGAAATCTGTTATTCCAAGGCGCCGCTATAAGAATACACCTCAAGAAAGAGTCGATTGGTGCTTATATCGGTATCGACATTTAGTGGAGAATGCTTTTGGAAGAATTAAACACTATCGAGCAATATCAACAAGGTATGACAAGCTAGCAAGAAATTACGCCAGTATGGTGTCACTGGCGTTTATGTTAATGTGGCTGCCGATGTATTGCTGAGCAACATTTGCACAGCAAAGATCAACAGACCCTAATTTTAACTATCAACTCTTATTATACAAAAAAAAACCCTTGAGATTTACCTTAAAGACGTAAAAGTCAGTAAGAATAAGAGCTCAAGGGTTTTTTGTTTACAGTTAGATCTACATTATTAGATTTACTGTGAATTAGAACGGGATATCGTCGTCCCAGCCATCATCCAAATCTGGCGTGAAGTTTTGCTGTGGTTGTGGTGCTGGACGTTGTGCCGGCGCAGCTGGCGCTTGATAAGCAGGCGCTGGAGCGGCTTGTGGCTTAGGCGCATAACCACCTTGCTGTGGTTGAGCTTGTTGTTGTCCATATTGCTGCTGAGCAGGTGCTGGCGCAGCATATTGTTGCTGAGCTGGCGCTTGGTAAGCAGGTGCAGCTTGAGGCGCTGGCGCATATTGATTTTGCGCTGGTGCCGCTTGTTGCGGTGCAGATTGGTAACCAGTATTTTGTGGCATGCCGCCGCCCATTGGCGCGCCTTGTGCTTGGCCACCTTGACCACGGCTACCTAGCATTTGCATGCTACCGCTTTGGTCGATAACCACTTCAGTGCTGTAACGGTCTTGACCGCTTTGGTCTTTCCACTTACGGGTTTGCAGTTTACCTTCGAGGTAAACCTGTGAACCTTTACGCAGGTATTCACCTGTAATTTCAGCTAATTTGCCGAACAGAACCACACGGTGCCATTCAGTACGCTCTTGCTGTTGACCTTGTTGGTCTTTCCACGATTCGCTGGTCGCAACTGTGATGTTAGCGACTGCATTACCGTTTGGCATATAACGCACTTCTGGATCTTGTCCCAAATTGCCAACCAAAATTACCTTGTTAACACCACGACTGGCCATTGAAATCTCCTGCGATTCTTTAAATAATCTATTAATTCAGTATGTTGTTTATCTGTGTCGCCATAGAGGAAAATCAGCTTCCCCAAATATCACACGGCAGACCCAGATATTATTGAGCAGAGCCTAACACAGCTCGTGCTTCTCTTAAATCGAAATGCTCGTCGACCTTAAGATAAGCAACTTTTTCATCAAGCACGACGATCGCTTCGACGACGCCCATGAGCTGTGATAACTGAGCCGCCATATCCCGCGCTTGCGCCTTGTCTTTGACTTCGGCTTCTAAGGTGTAACTCTTTAACAGCACAGGATTTTCCATGCCCAATGTCAGGAATAACCAAATAGACATTAAGATCACAGCAACAATAAACACCCCGACCGCACCCACTAATTGGAAGGCGCCACCGCCCAGCATACCACCACAAAAGGCCCCTAAAAACTGGCTAGTGGAATACACGCCCATGGCCGAGCCTTTTTCACCGACGGGGCAAAATTTGGCAATCAAACTGGGCAATGAGGCTTCTAAATAGTTAAAGCCAGTGAAAAACAGCACCACTGCAAAACTCAACACCCATAAGTTATTAGAGAATAAAGCCATCGCCAGCAGCGCCACTATCATGATCACTAAGGCGATTTGGAACATAGCTTTAGTATTCTTACGTTTAACCCCAATGATGATTAACGGCACCATCAGGAAAAACGCGCCCACAAAAGCCGGGAAATACAGCATCCAGTGTTTTTCTTTCACGAGCCCCGCATCCACCAGATCCAGCGGCAAGGCCACGAATACTGCGGTTAACACTAAATGCAGAATAAAAATCCCCGCATCGAGTCTAAACAACTGGGGATCGGTCAACATACGCTTGAGTCTGGCAGGCGTGGCTAACGTGTCGCCCTTAGGCGCGTGGGAAATCGGATTCGGTACTAAAAATTGCACGATCAACATGCCCGTCACAGCGAGAATCGCCGTGAGGAAGAACAGGCCTGATAAGCCCACATGTTGTGCCACAATCGGCCCGACCAGTAAGGACAGCGCAAAAGAGCCGCCGATACACATGCCGATAATCGCCATGACCTTAGTACGCTGTTCGTCGCGGGTTAAATCCGCCGCCAGCGCCAACACGGCAGCCGCAATCGCACCCATGCCCTGCACTGCTCGACCAAACACCACGCCGTAAATCGAATCAGCATTGGCGGCAATCAAGCTACCAATGGCAAACAGCACCAGACCGATAAGGATAATCGGCTTGCGACCGTATTTGTCAGATAAAATCCCCATGGGGATTTGCAGCACAGCTTGAGTCAGACCGTAGGCGCCGATAGCAATACCGACCCACAGCGGCGAGAAGCCTTCGAGGTGCTGACCATAAAGTGCAAAGACGGGCATGATCATAAACAAGCCCATCATGCGTAAACCAAATACACTGGCTAAAGAAAACGCGACTTTTTTCTCAGTACCCGAAAGTCCGTTGTTACCCATGATTTTGCCCTGGATTGAAGTCTTTTAAGGGGCGCATGTTATCACACCCAAAAGGATTTGCTCAAAAGGAAATAGTGGCCTAAACCACTGCCTGTACAGTTAACTTTTATCCCGATTATCACGGACCTATATTGACCGTGCTCGGGTTAACATGTTTATTTTTCTGCCCTATTTAACGCTCAGGCACAGGGAAACGAGTCTAACATAGTGTTCACATTTGTCCTGTGAGTCAGTACGCAACAACCGCATTAATCTTAGTTAATCCACTCGGTACATAACTGCCACTGTCAGCAAGGTGATTAAAAGCCAGTGCCAGCCCTAGGATTGGTGCCGATCACAGAATCAACTAAACTCAGCCGCGGAACTGTGCGATACTTATGCTCATTTTTTTAAGCATATGGCATTAGAGCGATAGATGGATAAGATTGAAATACGCGGCGCACGCACCCACAATCTCAAGAATATCAACCTGACTATCCCAAGGGATAAACTGATTGTCATCACGGGCTTATCGGGATCTGGCAAATCCTCCCTTGCTTTCGATACTTTATATGCCGAGGGCCAGCGACGTTACGTCGAGTCCCTGTCAGCATATGCTCGCCAATTTTTGAGTTTGATGGAAAAGCCCGATGTGGACCATATCGAAGGCTTAAGCCCAGCGATATCCATAGAGCAAAAATCCACTTCCCATAACCCGCGTTCCACCGTGGGCACTATTACCGAAATTTACGATTACCTGCGTTTGATGTTTGCCCGCGTGGGTGAGCCGCGTTGTCCGACACACAATCAACCCTTAGCGGCGCAAACCGTCAGCCAGATGGTCGATAAAGTATTGGAAATGCCCCAAGACAGCCGCTTGATGTTACTCGCGCCTGTGGTCAACGCCCGTAAGGGTGAACATGTTAAATTGCTCGAAGGTCTATCGGCGCAGGGTTATATCCGTGCGCGTATTGACGGTGAAGTGTGTGATTTAACCGATCCGCCAACCTTAGATTTACACGTTAAACACACGATTGAAGTGGTCGTCGACCGTTTTAAAGTGCGTGACGATATCAAGCAACGCTTAGCGGAATCCTTTGAAACCGCACTGGAACTCTCCGGCGGCATCGCGACCGTCGCCACCATGGATGACGACACAGGTACTGGTAAAGCAAAAGGTGAAGAGCTGATCTTCTCGGCCAACTTTGCCTGCCCGCACTGCGGTTATTCGATGGCGGAATTAGAGCCAAGGATCTTCTCCTTTAACAATCCAGCCGGCGCGTGCCAAACTTGTGATGGTTTAGGGGTACAACAATTTTTCGATCCTGAGCGCGTGATCAGCAACACTGAGCTTTCACTGGCTGGCGGCGCGATTCGCGGCTGGGATAGACGCAACTTCTACTATTTCCAAATGCTCAGCTCACTCGCCGAACACTATAAGTTCGATGTCGAAGTGCCCTACGAGCAGCTCAGCGAAAAAGTCCGCACAATCGTCCTGTACGGATCAGGCAAAGATAGCATTGCCTTTAAGTACATCAACGATCGCGGCGATGTGGTGGTGCGTAATCACCCCTTCGAAGGCATTCTCAACAACATGGACAGGCGCTATCGCGAAACCGAAAGCAACTCGGTACGTGACGAATTAGCCAAGTTTATCAATACCCAAGCCTGCCAAAGCTGTGGTGGTTCGCGTCTGCGCGAAGAAGCCCGTAACGTGTTTTTAAGTGATATCAATCTGCCGCAACTCACCACTTGGTCGATTGGCGAAGCCTTGGACTACTTCGAGAAAGTTGAATTTAGCGGCCAAAAAGCCCAGATCGCCGAGAAGATTTTAAAGGAAATCCGCGATCGCTTAGGTTTCCTCGTGAACGTGGGCCTCAATTATTTAAGCCTATCACGCTCGGCAGAAACCCTCTCGGGCGGTGAAGCCCAACGAATTCGACTCGCCAGCCAAATTGGTGCCGGACTCGTCGGCGTGATGTATGTGCTCGACGAACCTTCAATCGGCCTGCATCAAAGGGATAACGAACGTCTGCTGCAAACCCTGATCCACCTGCGGGATTTGGGCAACACAGTAATTGTGGTTGAGCACGATGAAGATGCGATCCGCATGGCGGATCACGTGATCGACATAGGCCCTGGCGCTGGCGTACACGGCGGCGAAGTGATTTGCGACGGCCCGATTGAGAAAATCATCGCCTGTGAAGAGTCAGTCACTGGCC
Organism: Shewanella sp. SP2S2-6; assembly: GCF_031931965.1. Taxonomy (NCBI): domain Bacteria; kingdom Pseudomonadati; phylum Pseudomonadota; class Gammaproteobacteria; order Alteromonadales; family Shewanellaceae; genus Shewanella; species Shewanella sp. SP2S2-6. The sequence goes on from NZ_JAUOEQ010000009.1 coordinate 5,324, forward strand.
AATATATTTCCGGTAAGCGCAGCATTCATATTGATACGCCGCGTATTCCGTTCGACAAAACTCAAGTGATTGAGTTATTTGGCGCACGCGGCAACAACCTGCGCAATGTGGATTTAACCATTCCCATTGGTTTATTCACTTGTGTGACGGGCGTGTCGGGTTCGGGTAAATCAACCTTAATCAACGATACCTTCTTCAAGATCGCCCATAGAATGCTCAACGGGGCGACAGTGGATGAGCCATCATCCTATGACCGTATTGAAGGCATGGAGCAGTGCGACAAAGTGGTCGATATCGACCAAAGCCCGATTGGCCGCACGCCGCGCTCGAATCCTGCCACTTATACTGGCATCTTCACCCCAATTCGCGAGATTTTTGCAGGAACCCAAGAGTCACGCACGCGCGGTTATCAGGTCGGCCGCTTCTCCTTTAACGTTAAAGGTGGTCGCTGCGAGGCTTGCCAAGGTGACGGCTTGATCAAGGTCGAAATGCACTTCCTCCCCGATGTGTATGTGCCCTGCGATTCCTGTAAAGGTAAGCGCTATAACCGCGAAACCTTAGAAGTACGCTATAAAGGCAAGAATATTCACGAAGTACTGCAGATGACAGTGGAAGATGCGCGCACTTTCTTCGATGCCGTACCTGCCATTGCCCGTAAGCTGCAAACCTTGATGGATGTGGGTTTATCCTATGTACGCCTCGGCCAAAGCGCAACCACCCTTTCGGGCGGTGAAGCCCAAAGGGTGAAACTTGCTAAAGAGCTGTCTAAGCGTGATACGGGTAAGACCTTGTATATCTTGGATGAACCGACCACAGGTTTACACTTTGCCGATATCCAATTGCTGCTCGATGTCTTGCATCGTCTTAAATCCCACGGCAACACGATTGTGGTGATTGAGCATAATCTGGACGTGATCAAAACCGCGGACTGGATTATCGACTTAGGCCCAGAAGGCGGCGGTGGCGGCGGGATGATTTTAGCCACAGGCACGCCGGAAGACGTCGCCGAGCATCCAACCTCCCATACGGCACGCTTCTTAAAGCCACTGCTGGAACGGGATATTGAAATGGCAAAGGCCAATCAAGCCAAGGCTTGAGTGTAGAGCCCTTGACCTGAGTACAGTAGAAGCGCAGTCGCATAAGCACTGCGCTTCTTTTTAGCTCAGCAATCCAATATGCTTAAGCTATCGCATACATAGAGGTATCATTGAATTAGAATTGGATTTAGGCAAAGATGATATTCATCTTCTGGCTAAGGCTTCAGCGATAAGGAATGTCCATGCGTGATAGCACTCAGTCCCCAGTGACTCACCTTATGTTACCGAGGCAACATCAATCACTTTTAAATAAAAAACTAAGCGACATAAACCTCAGTGACATAAACCTAAGCCCATCGACTCAATTCAACCACAGTCGCATCGGTCAGCTGCTCGCCAAGTTCACGTTCATGCACCTTATAAGAGATCAATTCCAAAGACTTGGCTTATTAGCACTGGCCTGCTTTGTTGCAACGACTCTCACTGGCTGCGCCAGTTCACCCGAAACCTGTGCGCGTACTGAGCTTAAGCTCACTTGGGCCGAACCCTTAGAGTTACAAGCGATTGTCACAAGATTAAGCTCAGATGAATTTGAAGGCCGCAAAACCCAAACTCCAGGCGCAGAAAAAAGTCGTGACTATATAAAGCAGCAATTTCAGGGGCTAGGTTTACAGCCTTGGGGAGCGGACTTTATCGTGCCCTTTGAATACCAAACCTTCTTCACCCAAGAAAATGGCGCCAACGTGGTCGCTACCGCCATGGCGACAGAGCCGACGAATCGATGGCGTATTATCGTCGCCCACTACGATCATTTAGGCATGAGCGGCAGCAAGATTTACCACGGCGCCGATGATAACGCCTCCGGCGTCGCCGCTATGCTGGCGATTGCCAAACATTGGCAGCAGCAATTTGCCATACAACCCAATACCTTGCCTAAGGTGAATCTGATGTTTGTCGCAACCGATGCCGAGGAACCTGGGCTCTATGGCAGCATCGCCTTGGTCGAACAACTCAAAACCCGTCTGCCAGAGGCGACTTTTGAGCTGATGTTGAATTTAGATATGGTGAGTCACCCCGGCAGGCCCTATGCGATTTACCTTGAAGGCAGTCGAAACTTCACTCAGTTCACTCAATTTAAACCTCTACTGAATCAACAGAACCGACTGTGCATTAGGCTCTCCCACCCCAAACCCGTTGGCCGTAGCATACAAAGTACCGATTGGCTGCGGGCATCGGATCACTATTCCTTCCACAAAGCTAATATCCCTTGGCTGTATTTTGGCGTGCCGACCCATCCCCAATATCACACCCCTGAAGATACCGTCGCGACAATCGACATCACTTTTCTTGCAGCAGTGACTGAGTCAGCATTTGAGTTACTTCAATTAAATGCCGAATATTTAAAGAATTAATGGGAAGTGGCGCGTTTCTTGCTCAGTTTTAGCGAAAAAAATGCAGAAAACAGGTTAAATAGCGTGACTCTGATTGGTAAAGTGGCGTCCATGCTGCTATAATCCGTCGTTCGCGGGAAATCGACACGGGGTTGATTTTCTGTCTGTGAAACTATTAGCGCCATTTCGCGCGCGCATCCACAAGGCTACAACCCAATGTCATCCGATGAAAGAACTTTCCGTGAACTCGGCTTATCCGAGAATTTGTTGCGTGCTCTTGACGAGCTAGGTTATGAAAAACCAACGCCAATCCAGTCAGCCAGTATCGACCCACTTATGGCTGGCAAAGATATTTTAGGTCAAGCGCAAACAGGTACAGGTAAAACTGGCGCCTTCGCTTTACCACTACTAAACAAAGTGACCAGCCAAACCACGCCGCAGATTTTAGTATTAGCGCCAACACGTGAGTTAGCGGTTCAGGTTGCTGAGGCGTTCAGCAGCTATGCCAAATTTATGAAGAATTTCCATGTACTGCCAATTTACGGTGGTCAAAGCATGCAACAACAGTTGAATGCCCTGAAACGTGGTCCACAAGTTATTGTGGGTACGCCTGGTCGTGTTATGGACCACATGCGTCGCGGTACTTTGAAACTCGACTCATTAAAAGCACTCGTGCTCGATGAAGCCGATGAAATGTTAAAAATGGGCTTCATCGATGATATCGAATGGATCCTTGAGCACACGCCAAGCGAGCGCCAACTGGCGTTATTCTCTGCCACTATGCCAGAGCAAATTAAGCGTGTTGCAAACCAACACTTACGCAGCCCAGTGCATGTTCGTATTGAATCAAGCCAAACAACGGTTGAGTCAATTGAGCAGCGTTTCGTGCAAGTATCACAGCACAACAAACTCGAAGCTTTAGTACGCGTATTAGAAGTTGAAAACACTGAAGGTGTAATCATATTCGTGCGTACTCGTAACTCATGTGTTGAGTTAGCCGAGAAGTTAGAAGCCCGCGGTTATGCTTCATCACCACTACATGGTGACATGAACCAGCAAGCCCGTGAGCGTGCAGTTGACCAACTGAAACGTGGCAAGTTAGACATACTGATCGCGACTGACGTTGCGGCCCGTGGTCTTGACGTTGAGCGTATCGGTCACGTTGTGAACTACGACATTCCGTATGATGCCGAAGCTTATGTACACCGTATTGGCCGTACTGGCCGTGCTGGCCGTACTGGTATGGCGATCCTGTTTGTGACAAGCCGTGAAATGCGCATGCTGCGCACGATCGAGCGTTCAACTAACAGCCGTATTTCTCCAATGAAAATTCCAAGCCCAGAGACTGTTGCAGAACGTCGTCTATCTCGCTTAGGTGAGCAATTGGCTGAGACGATCAACGGCGATTTAGATTTCATGAAAGAAGCGGTTGCTCAACTATGCCAACAGTTAGAAGTCGATACCGATCTTCTCGCCGCAGCCTTGTTGCATCAAGTACAACAAGAACGCCCGCTTCAATTGCCAGCAATTCAAGAACGTGCCCGTGATGAGCGCAGTGAACGTACTGATCGCGGCAGCGAGCGTAGCGACCGTGGTGGTGAGCGTGGTGAACGCAGAAGTCGCGAACCGCGTCCAATGCCAGCCAGCTTAGGTACAGCTGAAGCGTTGAAAGACAACCCAGATTTGAAAATGTGCCGTTACGTCATCGACGTAGGTCGTGAGAATGGTGTAGGTGTGGGTAACATCGTTGGTGCTATCGCGAACGAAGCTAACATCGACAGCCGTTACATTGGCGCAATCCAACTTTACGATGCAGTGACCACTGTTGACCTGCCAGACGGCATGCCAAAAGACGTGTTACAGCACCTACGTAAAGTACGTGTTTGTGGCAAGCCATTGAACATCCGTGAAGCTGGCGATCAAGTATTTGTTGATTCAGGCCGTAGCGCGCGTTCAGACCGCCCTGCTGGTGACCGTAAACCACGTGGTGACCGCCCAGCGGGTGATCGTAACCCCCGCGCAGCATCTACGGGTGACAAGCCATTTGCTGACCGCAAACCTCGTGCAGACAAACCTGCCGGTGAGCGTAAGCCACGTAAACCACGTGAAGACTAATCTAGCTTAAGCTAGAGACTAAAAAAGGAGCCTAGGCTCCTTTTTTGTTGGCTTAACATCGCACTAGCTCAAAGCACACTGGCCAGTTGATATTTCAAGCTGATATAGTCAGTGCAAGAACGCCTAGCTTAAGGATATAAAATGGATTTTTTAGCACTGATCACTTCCCCATTTACCTCGGCACTGCCTGAACTCGCTAAGTCATGCCACAAAGATAAAACGTTATTAATCATGGTACTTGTCGGTTGCACTCTGTTTGCGGGCTTTATTGGAATGTTAGTCGCAATGGCAAATTAACTTGCAGTTAAGCCAACATGTTTATTAGTGTCGACTTAGTCTTTAGCAACGCATCTAGTGTATTTCGATGAAAAAAGCCTTTAACGCCGGCCTGTTATCCGCCTTTGTCGCCCCCGGCAGCGGCCATTTTTACCTAAAACATAAACGCTCGGCACTGGTATTTTTTAGCTTAGCGGTCGTGAGTCTTGTGCTGTTGCTATCGCAAATCTATCAAGTGGCGCAAGTCATCGCCTTAGATATTCAAAACGGCATCTTACCGCTAGATATCGGCGTAATTTCTGCCGAAATCACCCAACAAACCCAGACCACAATTGCCAATGCCAATGAACTGCTCTACGGCTTTATCCTCTGCTGGTTAGTGGCATTACTCGACAGTATTCGGCTTGGGCTTAAGCAAGATAAGCTGGATACACAAAGTAACCGCTAAATACCTTCTGACTCTTAGCGAGGCCGTAGCGACAAAAGCGATTTTGATATTGACCTAACATTTTTAATCAATTGAAAAATTGGATATTAACCTTTAGCTACCATGAAAATAACACCATAAACAGTCAAGATGGATGACGATATGTTAACTGAGCAACAACACAATTTTATCCTAAGTGAAGTGTCACAACCCGTGATTACCATTGCCCGTGAAGTTAATTTTGCCGAGCGCTATGCCTCCATGTTAGCGCGCTTTCCTAAACTCCCTGGCGATTTTAATCCTAAGGTGCCGACGGAGCGTCAACAAATATTGGTTGCCCAGTTCCCATACCCGATCCGCTTTTACACAAGTGAGGGGGGATATTACATGCTAAATGCGAAAAAATTCGCCTACCCGCATATGACACTTATGATGGAGATGCGGCAGTGGGTTACCTTCCGTTTTAACCTATGGCGTGAAGATATGCGCATCGGTGGCGGCTCTTACCAAAAGATTGCCGTGGCAGAGCGGTTAGCACGAGGTGCAGAGATTGACTGGGATAACGACTGGCGTACACAACGCCAGCCATGGTGCTATAACGAAGATCAATTACAGACGGTGCTAACCGAAAGTTTTGCACTATTTGATGACCTTTGTAAGCAATTACCTAAGTAGTCACAGGAGTTAATTGAGATATATGCGGCTAAACAGGTTAACCGCATAGGAATAAATTATTTAGGCCATGCTTTAATCAGGCTGTGGTAGCAAGAGACCAGTAAATCAGCCGCTTGGGCATAGTCGGGAATAGTTTCAGGGCAATAGAGGGCGCAGTGACTACCCGCATTGCGCGCAGTTTGCAGATCAAACAGATAATCGCCCACATACAAGATCTCTGCGGGCGCGAGTTGCCACTGCTGGCAAATAAGATGAATACCTTCGGGATGCGGCTTAGGCTGCGCATCGTAACGCGTTAATACTAGTTCGATATCGATACCGAGCTTATCGATAGTGATGTGCGCCGCTTCCGGCATATTGCGGGTCAAAATAGCCAAGGGCAGCGACTTAGCCCGTAGGCATTCGATAAGCTCGCGCGCGCCATCGATCCAACTGGCATTGAGTGAGCTTTGTCTTTCGTACTCATGGACGATTTCCAGCGCCTGAGCCTGCGCTTCACCCGCGCTCAGACTATCGACATGGGCCAAGATATCCGTACCTGAATGAATCCCCAACTCGCGCCGTAGCCCAGAAAAATCCGGATTAGAATGCGCTAAGGTGCCGTCGAGATCGAAGATGACCCCACGGATATCCTTAAGTTTTAAATCGCTAAGTCTGGTGATCACTGGCTTTTCCCATTAGGTGAAAATGTACGCCTTAGACAATCTGCAAACGCTTCGCCTGACGATTGCGATACAGTGGCAGTAATTGTACCACCATCACAGACACAATAATGACGCCAATCCCCAGCAGAGATAATCCATCTAATTCATCTGCATGGAAGACTTCTGGCCACCAGCCAATGCTCACTACCAAAGCAGTGGCACTAAAGCTAAATACTGGCGTTAGGGCCAACATGGCGCTCACTTGTGCCGTCGGCCAGTACTTCATCGACTGCCCAAAACAGCCATAGGCGATCAAGGTATTGGCGGCACAAAACAGCGCTATCTGCCACTCGAAGCTGTCCATACTGGCAAACTGACTAAAGTCGCTAAAGGGAGCCATTACGAAAATACCTAAGCCATAGATCACTAAAAGCACATTCGCGGGCGATAAACGATTCAATAAGGATTTTTGCAACAAGGCATAGCTAGTCCACGACAACGCCGAGAACTGAATGATCATCACCCCAATCCAAACCTGATGATTATTGGCGCCAGATAAATCCAAATACGGATGGAAAAACATCAACATGCCTAAGGCCAGTGTCGCAAAACAACTGAGCTGCTCCGCATTCAGCCGTTCTTTAAAAAACAGCACGCCACCGAAGGCAAGGAAAAAGGGCGAAGTCTGGAAATTCAGCTGGGCAGCACCCGGCGCGAGATAATCGAGAGAGTAAACAAAAGACACATAATTGAGCATCAAAAACACGCCCGCAAGCACTAGCCTTAACCAGACTTTGGCATCGAGCGCCGCAAATTGCTTAAGGCTACCCACGCTCCATTGGATTAGTATGCTGACCACCAGCGCGACCAAAAAACGAAACCAAGTCAAAGTGACAGGATCGATAAAAGCCCCCGAAAGCTTCAAGGCTATAGGTAACATGCCCCAAAATACAATCGCAACTGAGATGAAGAGCAGCCCGAGTTGAGCATGATTATTTGCCTGAGGGGCGTTATGGCTAAGGTTCACGGAGATGTCCAGTAGAGACCGCAAAATGGAGCGTCATTCTGGCACTGAGTCAGCACAATATCTAGCAGCGAATCATGGAAACATTCGCGTTAGCATGGATACTTTAGCTGACACTTATGTGAGGCAAGTATCAGTATCTTACTATGATTAGAATATTGGCCGCACTCTTGATTCAACTGCAGCAGATTTACCCAGAAAGCCAACATTGGCATTTCCAGCGATGGCAATAACCGAGTATATTTGGCCGATAAAATGGCTTCTCTGCCACTGTTTCTACGCCACGTCTTTCTAGGCTCACTCTTTTAATAGGAAAGTTAATGTCATCTACCGCCCCGCTCGAACCAGTTCAAATGCAGATTCATGCCGCAGCGAAGGAACTCGCCGAGCGCCGCGCCGCAGGCACCAGCGGCGATTTACTGATCCCAGAGCTGAGGCCAACGAGCTTCGAACAGGCCTTCGCCATTCAGCAAACCGTGGCTGCCATCTATAAGGCTAACAGTAATCCTATCGCGGCGTGGAAATGCCTAGTACCCTCGGCGGAAAAAACCGTCGTAGCGCCTATTTATCAAAATGATGTGTATCAGCAATCGGCCACTTGCCCGCTCTATCCATCGACTAAAGGACTGGCCCGCGTCGAACCTGAACTCGCCTTCGAGATTGCTCGCGATTTACCGCCAAGAACCACGCCTTACACAGAGGCTGAAATCGACGCGGCCTTAGGCCACACTCGCTTAGCCTTGGAATTGATCAAAAGCCGCTACCATACGCCCAGTGAAGCGACGCATTTCGATGCCCTCGCCGATGGCTTAGTCAATCAAGGATTATGGTTAGGGCCAGTGCTAAACCCACTAGCAGATTTAGAGACCAGCCATTTCGAACTCAGCGTTAATATTCAGGATGGCGAAACACTGCAAAAATCCGCCATTCATCCCAATGGTTTCCCTAAGGCGGGACTCTACTGGTTAGTTAACTTTTTATCCGCCCAAGGCATTGGCCTAACTCAAGGGCAATATGTGATCACAGGCTCCTACGCTGGCGTCCTCGACCTGCCATTGGCGCAGGTTTGTGACTTTGAATACGGCGCGCTCGGGCAATTTGCCATAGCGTTCACAGCTAAGTAATTGCGGCGAGTAAAAGCACTTGCGGCTATTCGAAGTCATAACGGCTAGTAAAACGACAAAGCACTGATGAATAAGCGAACTCGGTTTCAACTGGGCTCGCTTATTTTTAATCTCAACTCTCAACTCTCAATTCTCAGTTCTCAGTTATCAGCACTCCCCCAGCATTATTAACAAAAGCTAAACCGACTTGTCCCATAATGCACACCTATATATCATCTAAATTCATCAATAATAAGGATATATAGAATGTCGCACGGAAAAATGTTGCCCATCGCCTGTCTTCTTGCCCTCACTTTAGGCACATCTCTTAGCGTGCACGCCTCAGAAAATAGCTTTGCCAAAGCCTATAGTGACTATCAAGCCGCCGTAGAAAAAGGCGATGCTGCTAAGATTGAAGCGAGCGCAAAAATCGCTTACCAACTCGGCGAAGCTCAATATGCCAAAGACAGTGTCGACTTAGCAAATCTCGCCTTGAATTGGGCCGCGGCGATAGAGAAGCAAGCCGCCCCATACCCATTTACAGAAAAGAATCTACCCAAAACGGCTAAGGCGAATGAGTTGTATCAGCTCGCTCTGGCTAACTATAAAGTTCATTATGGCAAACAAGCGCTTGAGCTTATCGATCCCTTACTGGGCGCTGCGCAAACCGCCGTCGAAGCCAAAGATGCGAAAGAGGATTTTCTTACTGCTATCGCAATTGCGGAAAAATCCGATAAAAAGAAGCTGATCGCCGATGTAAAAATAGCAGCCTTTAACCGCTTATCTAATACAGAGCTATACACGAAAAGCGTAAGACGCTATGCCTTCGATGCCTATGATATTTATAAAGAGATTTTGCCAGAGAACGCCATAGACAGAGTCAAAGCAACCTTTACTGTTGGCGCTGTTGAATTTGTGGAAAAACATGATAGTAAAGCCGAACCTTTACTGCTGGAAGTAGTTAAACAATTCGACGCACTCAATTTCAGTCACCCCTATGCCTTGAGTGCCCATGCGTATTTAGTCGAACTGTATGAGCGCCAAGGAAAGCGTGACGCATCCACCGCTCACTGTATTGCTATCGGCAAAATGCGCCCTTGGGCCGACACACAGGAACAACAACCTATTTTCCGTACCGTACCAGACTATCCAATGTCCTATGCACAGCGAGGTAAAAGTGGCTGGGTTCAGCTTAAATTTACTATCGATGAGCATGGCTTCGTCAAAAATCCTGAAATTTTAGCTTCTAAGGGTGGTGCTTTATTTGAAAAAGAGAGTATTGAAACCTTAGAGAAATGGCGTTACGCACCCAAGTTTGAAAATGGCAAAGCCGTGGAAGCACAAACTAGCGTGCAACTGGATTACACCATAAATCGATAGCTCATTACTTCAGCCCGCTATTTCACCTCATAACCTAGCCCATCGCTCACACTCGATGGGCTTTTTTCATCCTGCGTTGTAATCTGTCCCTGACTCAAACTCTGCTTGAGTTGGCTAAGACAGGTTTGGCAAATACACGCATCGGCAGACGGTAAAATGGGGCTGATTGCACCTTGCAGCGAACCTGATGCTTGCGCTTGCAACACCGCCAAAGGCGGAAACACCTGCTGCGCACACCAACAATCCTCAATACCCTTACCAACAATCACCGCACATTGATTCGCGCCTTTGCACAGGGGGCAAATTTGCGCAGCTTCTAACTTAGGTTGTTCCGATGGCTGAGACACGGTAATCCTTATTGCAAGATAAGTTGTTATAGCGCGGAGATCATAATAGATTTTTGCAACTCAAACTTAATTGATTGGCACCAAAGTGAGACTTTAAAACTTTCCAAACTACGTTTGAATGCTTTAGTTAAAAAGTCGTGGGGCTTCACCCCTCAGGCTAATATTGGTGCTGTTTAGCACAATGCTATATTGATTGCGGCCTTACGGCCGAGATAAGTCAAAGTCGTGGGTCTTCAACCCCCTGATTTTTAATCAAGAGCCGACCAAAAGGGGATCAACAGCAATTCCCTCTTGCCTCTTTGTTAACAAGAGTCCTTGCCGAACAACGTCCATGTCTAACTGCCAGTTCGCCATCCGTGGCTCTCGTTCGTAACGCTGCTATGCAGCACTCACCCTAGCGAAGTAACATGCATTAACTCTTTATTTATAAATCAGGCCTTGGTCTTATGGACAAATTGCTATCGCTTCCGAAGGATGCGTCCCTGCACCTGCGAAAGCTAGCCGGACATCCATCTCCGGACTCACGCAATTTATTCCAACGCCCCGCGGCAACTTCGCAGGGGATAGTGAACTTCTGTAGTTTTGGTGTTGCCTGTGAATCCCAGAGATTTGTGTCTTTTCCATTTTTTTAAAATTGGGTGTCCTGTTTTGTTGTTCAATAGTTTGTGCTCATCAAGTTATCTAACTTAAATGATATTTGGATGTATTTATTTGGCTCAGTGAACCGCATTCCTGCGTTATAGCAGTAAGGTTCACAGATGCGCACACTGTGAATACGGAAGGCGAGTTGAAATCACGTTAGTTTTATGACTTTGTGAATTCTTTAAAGAAGTCATCCTGTCTTTCAAATTGAGCGTTTAATTCTTCTTCAGTGATATCAGGCAGAGAGTCATACCAATGCTGTATTGAACTGATATTTGTATCTGTTTCTTTTATTCTAGCTATAAGCTTCTGAAAATTATCTGGTATCAAGCAGGCTAAATTTTCAGCTTGGACTGGACTATAAAACCCCGACATTGGTGGATTAATGCCAAATTTACGCTCCATGTCAAAACCAACTAAAAGTACAGGATTGCTTAATGCAACCGTGAGGGCTATTAATTCAACTGTTTTCAGGTAGTAAGAAAGACTCTGGCTACATGCTTTATTATCAAATTGCGGGACGCTCATTCCATTTATATGCCGAAATCTTGGAGATATAATGTTGAAGCTATTTTCCAAGCCATTTACATGAATGACATTACAGATATCCCAATAATGCTCTAATAAAACGTCTATCCATGACTCGTCATTATCTTGATCATACTGCGGAGTTGCCTTTTTTAGTTCACTTAACGCACGCTTAAAATTTGGTGTACCGTTATCTGAAACCGAATGCATCCACTTTTTTGCCTTTTCTGGCTCAGTACTATCCAAGACAAAAAAACTGCCCGCCACTACAAGTTCTAAAGCTCTCCTTAAAGAATCAAAAGCATTTTTGTAGTTGCCCTGAAAGATCACTGTCAAACAACTATCCAACTCATGTACCGCTTCAACCCACGGGAAAATGCTTACTTTTTCTAAGTGGTCGACTCTTGCCGTAGGAGCTTCCATTAACTCATGCTTACAAAATGACTCAGCCTGCTCAAGCTTTTCGAGGTTTGGATAGTCATTATAGATATAGTTAGAAGTCTCTGTAATAACACTTTCCATACTAGAGAGCAGTATATCTCGTCTAGCGTTAAAACTTTCTTTTGGTAAGTTGAATGGATTCAAGGTCAACTCTTTTTAATAAATTTGACGTGGTATATACGATAACTGAAAAGATAGTTACCCACCAAAAATTAGAGTTCAATACTTTCCAAATCAGTTGATATTTTCTATCAATAGAGAAATACAGTAAGGTGTAACAAACCTTTGTTCAACAAGATGAAAAACACTTTTAAATCAGTTTATTATGAAACACATGGAGTATTAATCCATCCCGATATGTTTTGCTCAATCAAGATAGTTTGCTGAGCCACCCATGGCTAAATTCTCTGTGTACTTTAGATCAACAGATGACACTAATGCTAGAAAGGCGAGTCATGGTGATTTGCGAGACGACCGTCCGCCCCATGGACGGGGCGGTCGAGCATCCAAGGATGGACTGGCTGCGAGTCGACGAGCGAATGCCATGACTCACCTATACATTGATACCTGCAAACACGAAGATCCCAACGACTTAAATCAAAGATGACTCAGTACAATTGACCAACATATGTTTGACCAATAAAAAAGCCAGCAAAGCTAAATGCTTGCTGGCTTTTCTGTCCAACTTATTCACTCGCTTTATTTCATCAAGCGAGCACTGAATCAAAGCCGCTTAACTATGACTTCTTAGGAAAAATCGGATAGGACTCAGTGCCTAACACTTTGCCATCGACCGTGACACCATAGTAATCACTGTCATTATGGTATTTTTCCTGCGCTTGCTTCACATCACCTTTGCTACGCGGGTCCTGTGGACGCTCGTGGGAGTTGATATAAGCTGCAACATCCCAAGCCTGTTGGTTAGTCAACTGCATACTCTTACCAAAAGGCATGTTTTCATGGATGAAGAATGCGGCAGTATTGACCCTGTGCATTCCGGCACCCCAGTTATAACTCTTAGGCCCCCACAGCGGTGGCAGCGCATAAACGCCAGCAATCGCTTGACCTTGGCCATCAACACTGTGGCAAGTTTGGCAATGGGCGACATAGACCTCTTTACCCCGTTCAGGTGAATAGGCTTGTTCGGGTTTTGGGATCTCAGGATAACCACGACCCGGCAAGTTGGCACGCTGCTCAACTGTCATCGCCTTGGCTAATATCTCAGGTAGCGGGAAGTCTTCCCTCTTAGCACCTTTGACTAACTCGGCATCGCTAAGCTCAGGGACTGGGCCGCTAATATTTGCTTCGTCCATCAAGCCACCCATACCTAACCAATAGGCATAGGCAGAAAGCGCCACTAACTCAGGGCTACCCGATGCAGGGGCTTTACCATTCATCGAATAGTTAAAACAGCCTTGGATGCGTTCTTCAAAGCTACTGACTTTATTGTCTTTTTTGCGATACGCCGGATAAGCAAAATACGCGCCCCAAAGGGGTGAAGCATTGGCTTTTCGGCCTGCATCCATATGGCAGTTGGTGCAGTTAAGCTCGTTACCCACATACTTATCACGCAGCTGTTGGGTATTCACAAACAGTTGATAACCCAAACGCACTTTGTCACCAAAGGCACCTTCAGGAATGGCACTCAAAGGTCTAGGGACGAGATAGGTTTGATCCGGTATCTTAGGGAAAGAAGGCAGCGGGGCTTGTTTATCTGGACGCTCTTGCAGCGGATCCGATTCGGCTTGCGCCTGCACGGTTAACGACCCCATCGCGGCCAGTAATAACATTGCGGAATATTTCATGGCCAGCTCCTTATTTCAAATTAGCAAAGTAGTTCGCTAAGGCATCAACCTCAGCGGCGGTAAGCTTGTTAGCTACGTTCGCCATCATGCCATCGACATCACCTTTGCGCGTTCCCGACTGCCATGCCAGTAATTGAGTTTTAATATAACTCGCTTGCTGACCGGCTAAACGGGGAAATAAGCCGCCACCTAACCCCGAAGGACCATGGCAGGTCACGCAGGCTGGTAAACCACGTGACCAATCACCTTGGTAGGCTAAGCGGGCGGTATCGTCATTGAAAACCACCTGTTCACCGCGGATAACGGGCTTGACCTCATTGGCAGGCTTTGCAGAAAAGTAGTTTGCCACTTGCTCAATACCATCACCTTGTAACGTCATTGCCATCGGCATCATGGTTGCGTTTTGGCGCACACCCGCTTGGAAATGCTGTAATTGGGTCGAGATATATTGTTTAGATAATCCCGCTAATCGAGGGCCGATTGGTTCAACGCCCTCACCTTCTACCCCATGACAAGACACACATAACTGTGCCGGTTGGGGGATAATTTCCATCAATTGTTTGCCAGAAGGCGCAACGGAGGCGGCCGCATAGCCGCTGCATAGCGTTAAGCCTATGACGAATGTTTTAATCTTCATGTTCTATCCTTGAAGAGAGTTAAGCTCTAAAGCATAGGTGGTTATTGTTATTTATGTAGCTACTCATACACTAAACCCATTTTTAAATCAGCCGCTCATTTTTAAAACAGCCAATAAATGAGCCTTAGCGTTCATTAAGGCTCATTTATCGTTCAATCCAAATGGGATAAATTTACCTTACTCTTTGAAAGGGTAAGCTGCAAGTCTTCAAGCCCGAGTAGCCAGAATCAATAACCAAATCGCGTCGATTCAAAACGATTCAATAACTTATGTATCAAATAACACAGGAGTAGCGTGCCGACGATGGCGGTGAGAATGCTGCTCACTCGATATAAGGCGCTGAAGATTAAATCGTTGCCCGGGGTCAGATACTGGCCAAACAGAATGCCTAAAGTTGTCATGGCGCCAAAACCCACGCCAGAGCCACTTGCCTCTCGCACATGGGCTTGGCTAAAGATCATCAGTCCAATCCACAGCAAGGGGACGATTAATATCAATAGTCCTGACCAGTCATAGAGTACCAACTGCACAACGACCCCAAACGACACGCCTAGCAAAGTACCTATAGCGCGCTTACGGGCATAGTCGAGTGCGCCATTCCAATGCATAGGAAACAAGAGCAACAAGGTGGTCGCCTGAGCCGACATCGAATCCCGTAGATCGAATATTTGGAATACCAGAAACGATGCTGTCGCTATGGTCGCGCCGAGTAACGCTTCGTGGCGCATTCTATGTGGCGCCTTAGGTCCCGGCTTGTAAGCCGCCCTAGGTTCGACATCGGGCCAGAGTGCCGTCATAGCGTAGGCGATAACAACCGACAGGGCCGTCGCCCAAAAGTTACTGAAAACTAAGTCGTTTAAATCAACGCCGGGATAGCTAGCAAAGTGCAGCATGATGCTGAGACTGAGCACTCCGTTGGCGCCAAAGAGAAACAAACTGCCGCGGGACATGGCGGCAAAGCGATATAAAAATAGTAGAAACACGATGGGTGTCATCAGGCCGGGATGACTGCCAAACAGACCACCGAGCAGTCCAACCTCTAACCCCGCCATGGCAGATGAGGCCAATAACTGGCGCATAGCATGGCCATTCATCACAGGCACGAGTCCGAGTAATAGCATAGGCGTAACAGTGAAGAAGACTCCATTGCTCCAACCAAACATTTTACACAGGGTAAAACCTATGGTCGCGCCAGTCGCAATCCGTAAACACTGGCGTAAATCGTTGGCCGTCAATGGGCTATGGCGTAGTAACATGCTCGTCGCCTTGTTCTATCGATACGTAAAATGGGGATGTTTAGCTGGCTTATGCTGCATTCACACTTATGTTGCTTTGAAGCGTTCACTCAAGCGACTCACGGCAAACACACACCAACCGCGAGTCACTCGCCCGTCAACAGCAATAAGTGCGAGTAGATAGGCGAGTAAATAGGCTAATAAATATAGTGCAGCAGGCTAATGATTTTAATCTGCACTTTAGCCAGCAGACTAAATAGGCTATTCTCAGGCAGCAGTTGTACGGTCGCGCGCGCACCGGCTGGCAAGCTGTTCATCGCCATCCCATCTAACTCCAAATGCAGCCTCAATCTTTGGGCATCACGCACCCAACGATCAGACTCCTGCGGCGCCGCTAAACGGCCATTGGCATCGAATTGCCCTGCACTCACGCCCGCATCGACACTGCTCACCGTCGCCCGATATAAACGGCCGGGTTCGCCATCAAACGCAATCAAAGCGGTCGATGAAGCATTGACGCCACGCAAACTCTTTTCGCGAAAATCAGCAATAATATCAATCTTATCCGATACCACGGCTAACAGAGGTTGCCCCACAGTCGCAAAACTCCCGACTTCTAACTGCAGGTTAGTCACTATCCCGTCCTGATCGGCATGGATTTGGGTGTAAGACAAATTGAGCTCAGCTTGGGCAAGATGATTTTGTGCCTGACGCACCTTAAGATTCTCTTCGCCATAACTGCCACGGCTCACCTTAAGTTTTTCTAAACGCGCATTGGCGGCGAGCAAATTTGCTTCCGCGGCGGCGGCATCACTATCGGCCAGATCCCTTTGCTGCTGCGATACACCATGGGTGGCATACAGCGCATCGAGGCGCTTAGCTTCGCTGCGTTTCTGTTGTGAGGTGGTTTTGTTGGCATTGACGTCGGCCTTCGCGGCCAGCAGCGAGGCATCTAACTCGGCATTGTCTTGGCGGGCTTGCTCTAAGGCCAATTTAGCTTGAGATACCGCTAACTCATAGGGCGCAGGATCGACTTGAAACAGCAAATCGCCCTTGGCAACCGCTTGGTTGTTCGTCACGGCTATGGTCTGGATTTTGCCGCTGATCTGCGGCGTAACCTTAGTCACCACACGTGTGGCCATGGCTTGCGGCGTCAATGGCATCATAGTATCGGCAAGCATAAAATAGCCGAAAACCGCCACAAAGCCGAACATGGCAAATTTTACTAAACGGGCAAACTGTTGATCCGGTGTCATCTTCTTTCTCACAAAATGGTTGCTGTTGCCTTGGCCAATTTGGCGCTGGCGTTGTCACTAATCAGGCTAATAATGCGTTCAAATTCGCTGAGCTCGCTGGCACTGATCCCAGCTAATAACTCACGGCGGACCTGAATTATCCGCGCTTCCATTTGCTTTAATACATCCAATCCCGCAGGCGTTAACGTCACAATCCTTGCGCGCTTATCTTTGTCGCAGCAATGACGCTCGACTAAACCTTGCTCTTCTAATTGCCCTAAGGTGCGCATTAACGAAGCCAATTCAATTTCTAAGGCATCGGCCAACACTTTTTGGCTCACGCTGTCGCCTAAACGCAGTAATTTCCACAATGCCGTCCAGCGGGGATGAGTTAATCCCAAAGGCGCCAGCTCGACATCGACCACGGTACGCCACAATCGATGCAGACGGCCTAAATGCTCCGCCAGTGATAACTCTTTCAATCGCTCTAATTCTTTTTGCATCTTGCTCACCCACTTAGTTAGCGTGCTAAGCATTATACTTAGTTAGCAGGCTAAGTAAATGTGCTCATATAAAAAATTTTCTGTGTCCTATGGCGCAAAAATGTCGCATTGGGAAAAAAATAATCCAAAAGGCTGGCGCTATCTCAAATATAATCAGCCGTATCTCTATAATATTAAAAAGATAAATCAGACTGATGAAGTGAACTGGGAGGTTGGCTTTGGTGAATTTAAAAATTAGTACGAGGATTGTGGTTGGGATATGTCTATTACTGTTGGCCATGATGAGCTTTATCATGCTGCTAGTCCTGTCGGAATTCAGCAGTCAGGTGAAAGAATCTGAGCAAAGAGAACTGCATAAACTGTACGAAACTGCGGTAGCCAACATAGCCTCATCCGGTAAACTCGCACAGGCCATGGCAACGATAGTTTCACTGACGCCAGAGATCCAAAGTAACTTCGCCGAACGGGATCGCCCAGCACTCAAAGACCGAACTCTGCCCCTGTTTGCCAAGCTTAAGCAAGATTTCGACGTACAACAATTTCAGTTTCATACGCCGCCGGCAACCTCTTTTTTACGATTACATCGCCCCGAAAAATTCGGTGATGATCTCACTGCAATTCGTAAAACGATTGTGGAAACCAACACCACAAAACAGCCCTTGAACGGTTTGGAATATGGTGTTGAAGGTTTAGGGATTCGCGGTTTAGTGCCCATGGGTTATCAAGGCCAACACACAGGCTCAGTGGAATTTGGTATGTCCTTTGGACAACCTTTCTTCGACAGTTTTAAAGATGCTTATCAAGCTGAAATCGCACTATTGTTGCCCAATGGCGCGGATTTTAAAGCATTTGGCGCCACGTTCACGCCCGATATTCAGGCCATAAGTGAACTCAATAGCGTGATGCAAGGCAATGAAGTGATTCGCACTATTAGCTTAGAGGGCAAAACCTTCGCTTTGTATCGCCACGCCATAAAAGATTACTCGGGACAAGTCTTTGGGGTACTGGATATTGCGATGGACAGAAGCCATTCAGAGCAAGTTATGGCGGATATTCGCCTCAAGTTGATTCTCATCGGTTTCGCTGCAATGTTAATCGGCACTGCCATTGCTTGGTTTATTGCTAAGGGCATTACCCGCCCAATAGCAGAAACAACCCAAGCCATGAATGACATCGCCGAAGGCGAAGGCGATTTAACCCGTCGAATTACCATAACGAGTAAGGATGAAATCGCCGAGTTAGCGCAGGCATTTAACCGTTTTGTGGAGAAAATCCACCACACAGTAACTCAAGTGTCTGATGCCACGAGTTTACTCGCAACCTCTGCTGAAGAAATGTCGAGCATTACGCGGGAAACCCAGAAGATGGCGAGTCGTCAACACCTCGAAACAGATCAAGTTGCCACCGCAATGAATGAAATGGCCGCAACGGTACAAGAAGTTGCCCATAACGCAACCGATGCGGCCGATGCCGCCAATCATGCCAATGACTCAACCGAACAAGGCAAATTAGTTGTACAAAAAGTGGTAACCACTATCGCAATATTAGCCGAGGAAATAGCCACAGCAGCAAGTGCAATCAATGAATTAGAGCGTAATACCGCTGAAATTGATTCTGTGCTTGTGGTTATCCGTAACATTGCCGACCAAACTAATTTACTCGCACTCAATGCGGCAATTGAAGCCGCAAGGGCGGGAGAACAAGGTCGAGGATTTGCGGTCGTTGCCGATGAAGTACGCACTCTGGCGAGCCGCACTCAAGCATCTACGACAGAAATTCAGCAGATGATCGAAGCGCTTCAGCATAAAGCTAAGTCCACAGTCAATGCGATGGAAACCAGCACCCGCACCACCCAAAGCTGTGTATCCCAAGTTCACCAAGCGGGTGAGGCACTCGAAGCCATTACCCATGCGGTTTCCACCATTAGCCAGATGAATATCCAAATCGCCAGCGCGGCAAATGAGCAGTGTGCGGTTTCAGCAGAGATTAATAAGAATGTTAATAACATCAATGACATTGCAACTAATGCGACAGATAGTGCGGTACAAACTGCACGCGCTGGCGATGAGCTTGCCCAACTCGCAGTCCGTTTAACAACTTTATTAGCTCAATTTAGAATTTAAACAAAACAAAACGCCGCATTCTCTGCGGCGTTTTTATTAGCTTATTTTATAAAGTTTTACTTAGGACGCACGCCTAACGTATGGCAAATCGCGTAGGTCAATTCGGCGCGGTTTAGGGTGTAAAAGTGGAAATCCTTCACGCCTTCACGTGACAACACCTTAACCATATCAATCGCTACGTTTGCACCCACTAATTGGCGTGTACCGGCATCATTTTCTAAACCATCGAATTGCTTATGCAACCAGTTAGGTAACGACACATTGGTCATGCCCGCGAAACGTTTTAACTGGGTAAAGTTAGTCACAGGTAAGATACCTGGCACGATTTCAACGTCGATACCGGCGGCGACGCAGCGGTCACGAAAGCGCAGGTAAGATTCCACATCGAAGAAAAACTGGGTAATGGCACGGCTAGCGCCCGCATCAATCTTACGCTTAAGGTTGATCAAATCAGCCTGTGCATTGCTCGCATCGGGATGCACTTCTGGATAGGCCGCAACGGAAATATCAAAGTCGGCCACTGAGCGCAGCAAACGCACTAAATCTACCGCAAAACGAGTGGGCTTGGGGCTGCCCGCAGGTAAATCACCCCGCAGTGCCACTATGTCACGAATGCCCGACTTCCAATAATGCTTAGCCAATTCTAATAGCTCTTCATCGCTGGCATCCACTAAGGTTAAGTGCGGCGCGGCAACAAGGTCGGTTTCCTGTTGAATACGCTCAATCACGCCGTGGGTACGGTCGCGCACACCTGAGTTAGCGCCATAGGTCACAGAGACAAACTTAGGATTAAGTGGCTCTAAACGACGAATAGAGTTCCACAGGATCTGTTCCATTTCGGGGGTCGATGGCGGAAAAAACTCAAAAGAAACATTAATATCGCCATTAAGCTCAGACAAGCTCTGGTTCAGCGATTGTGAATGTTGTGCGTGATGAAAAGCCATGTGTATTTCCTCAACCGCCCTTGGCGCTACTCTTTGCTATTATGAATTAGTTCAAATGGACGTTTGGACGTCTATATGTCCATATACTAGAGAAACTGAGATGTAAGTCAAGCCAAAAAATGTCCATAAACCGCATTTAATCTCGGTTAATTCGATAGATTTATTCTAGCCAATAAAAAAGGACTCGAATGAGTCCTTTAAGCTGCTGAATTTCAGTCTACTCTTGCAAGAGATCGCGACAGATCTGCGTCAGATCGGACTGCACCGCCGCCGCTGTCACTTCGCGTCCGGCGCCCGGTCCACGGATGATCAACGGATTGCCTTGATAGAAGGCACTGCGGATCACAAACACGTTATCGCCGGGGGTCAAATTAGCGTAGGGATGATGGGCATCAATCCACTGTAAACCGACTTCAGCTTTAAGCTCTGGGCCGCTGTTATCTAAGGATGCCACGTATCTGAGCACCTTATTTTGCTCCGCCGCCGCACCGTATTGTTGCAGCAGATCGGCATCTAACTCGGCAATGCGGGCGAGAAACTGATCTAAGGGAATATCCGCCAAATCGGCTGGCACTAATGAGCGTAATTCAATATCTTCAAGCTCGATTTCAAGGCCAATTTCACGGGCCAAAATGAGCAGTTTACGCTGCATGTCACGACCAGACAGATCGTCGCGGGGATCGGGTTCAGTGATACCTAAGCCTCTGGCTTCAATCACTAATTCAGAGAAAGGCTTGCTGGTATCGTATTTTTCAAATAACCAACATAAGGTGCCGGAGAAAATCCCGCCCACGGCTTCAACGCTATCACCGCTGTTACGCAGATCATTTAACGCATGTTGGATGGGTAAACCTGCGCCACAGCTGGCGTTATAACGCCAAAATAAACGACGATTACCCAGTTGCTGCTTTAACTCACGGTAGAAAGGCAGTGGACCCGAGCCCGCGAGTTTATTCGCGCTCACCACATGGATGCCGCGCTCAAATAGCTCTGGATATTGCAGCGTCAAACTGGCGCTGGCACTGATATCTAAGGCCACCAGCTCATCGCAGTTAACCCGTTCTAATTGCTCGAACAAGTGCTCGTACTGCCAAGGCGTAGCCTCGGTATTAAACTCAGTCTGCCACGCGGCAAGATTAATGCCTGTGGATTTAATCAAGGCTTTACTCGAACTGACTAAACCGACTAACTCAACACTGGCTTCGAGTTCATGATCCAGTGATGGCGACACCGACTTAAACAAATCGACCCAAGCCTCACCTATGTTGCCCAGGCCGAGCAGTAAGACACCAATGCGTTTACGCGGCCCAGCGCAGCGACGGTGGACCTTTTGGGTTAACAAATTCACCTGTGACTGAGGCACCAGCGTCACTAAACTTAAGTCGCCACTAAACAAAGGTTTAGCATCACGGCTTAGTAAACGGGCGAAGCTACGGCGATAATGTTCGGCATCGGCACTCACTAACGCCACTAGGCCGAGATCGGTGTTGATCTGTTGTTCGCTGATCCCTAAAGCTTCTGCCTCGGCATCGAGCAATCTTTGCACTTGTTTTTGATTTTCAGCGGTATAGGCAAGCTCAACCCTTTGGTGGGCAGAGGTCCAATGGGCCAATGGCGTTAAACCCGCGGCGATCAACGAATCTAATAAGCTCGTTAATTCACCAGTGAGCTTAAAGCCGAACAGGACCACAGCATTGAGGTTCGTCACCACAGGCGCGCTCGCAGACGAACTGTGGGGCGCGATTAAAGTAAAGTCGGTGTGGGACGCATAACTTGAGCGCACCGCTAAACTCACTTCGGTATTGAACAAAGGCTGCAGAGTGCGCGAATGCAATACCGGCGAGCCTAAACGCGCTAAGCGGTCAGCTTCGGCAAGTGACATGCTTTTCAGTAATTTAGCATCGTTGATTTTATTAGGATCGGCGTTGAACACCCCTTCCACATCGGTCCAAATGGTCACGCGCTCAATATCGGCAAGGCTGGCAATCAAGCTAGCGCTAAAATCGGAACCATTACGGCCAAGTAACAAGGTATCGCCACGCTCGTTAGCACAGATAAAGCCGGTGATCACTAAGCGTTCATTGGGATGCGCGGCTAATAGGGCTTGTACTTTAGCGCGGGATTCCTGTACCCGAATTTGCGGCACAGCGGCTTCATCGGCCACTAAAATTGAACAGGCATCCACATGGCTTGCCGCCACACCAGATTCGCGCAGCAGCGCCGCCATCAGGCGCGCCGACCAACGCTCGCCAAAGCTCACCACATGGTTAACTTGGTATTCGTTGCGTTCGTCGAGGGACAATAAACTGATGAGCTGCGCCTGATCTGTCGCCAAACGCTCACGCAGATCGCGGGCTTGTTCGTTCGACAATAACTGCTCTACCAACCCCTGTTGATAGCTGGTCAGCACTTGTAATTCTTCTTGCCACAACTGACCCGCGTCGCGCAGCGCTAATAATTTATACAGGAAATTCGTGCTCTTACCCGCCGCAGAGACCACCACAAGATCATCGCTATGACCATGGGTTAACAGGATATGGGCGACTCGGCGATAACAATCGGCATCCGCTAAACTGGAGCCACCAAATTTATGTAAGTGACAACGTGCCATCTATTATTCCTCTACTGACAAGCCGCAACGGCGGCTAATCCTGCTTGAATATCTGCAACTAAATCGGCGGCATCTTCAATACCCACCGATAGACGCAATAGGGTGTCTTTAATGCCTGCCTCAAAACGCGCCTGCGGCTCCATGGCTCTGTGGGTCATAGTGGCGGGCACGGCCACTAAACTTTCTACGCCACCTAAACTTTCCGCCACGCTAAATAAGCTAAGTGCACCTAAAAAGGCCACCACTTCGGCCTCGCCGCCCTTGAGTTCAAAACTCAGCATAGCGCCAAAGCCTTTTTGTTGCTTGGCAGCAATGGCATGACCAGGGTGATCCGCAAGGCCAGGGTAATAAACTTTGCTCACCACAGGGCTTTGCGTCAATACCTCAACAATGCGCTGGGCATTGGTTTGATGTTCACGAATTCGCACCGCTAAGGTACGTAGGCCGCGCAGGGTTAAGTAACTATCAAAAGCCGATCCCGTTAAGCCTAACGTGTTCGACCACCAATGTAAGCTTTCGCCGATTTGCGCGTCTTTGGCGACCACAGCGCCGCCGACCACATCGCTGTGACCATTGATATATTTAGTGGTGGAGTGGATAACGATATCCGCGCCTAACAATAGGGGTTGTTGCAATATCGGCGATAAAAAAGTGTTATCGACCACGACTAGTGCGCCGACCTCATGGCTCGCCTTGGCAATGGCTTCGATATCCACCACACGCAATAGCGGGTTAGACGGGGTTTCGAGCCACACCATCTTAGGATTTTGTGCGATAGCGGCGGCTAACGCTTGGCTGTCGGTTTGATCGACCACAATCAGCTTAAACTGGCCTTTCTTCGCCAAATTAGTAAATAAACGGTAAGAACCACCGTAGCAATCGTGGGGCACAACCAATAGGTCATCAGGGCCGAGCAAAGTGGTCACTAAGGTGATGGCCGCCATGCCAGTGCAGGTCACTATGCCAGTGGCGCCCTTTTCTAATTGGGCTAATGCTTCACCTAAAATGCAGCGCGTTGGGTTGCCTGAACGACTGTAATCGAATTCGCGAGGATTTTTATGACCATCGAAGGCGTAATTAGTCGACAAATAAATCGGTGGCACAACTGCACCATATTGAGTATCGCTTTCGATACCCTGACGCACTGCCAGTGTGGCTAATTGACGCTCTGCCATGGGTGGACTCCTAAATTCGGTAGACTGATAGAGATGTCTGGACGTCTAAATGTACCTAAGCACAACGCCATCGTCAATAGGCGTGAAGACGTTTAGACGTCTGAACATAAAGAAATCTGTTTGCAATCACAAAGAAATAGTAGCAATAATTTGACTGTTCTTTGTAAGGGTTTAAAATCTGCCCCGAATTTAGCGTTATAACAGGTGAGTCAATGACTGAATGGAATGGGGAATACATCAGCCCCTATGCTGAACATGGCAAGAAGAATGAACAAGTAAAGAAAATTACTGTGTCTATTCCGCTCAAAGTGCTAAAAGTCCTCACGGATGAACGTACGCGTCGTCAGGTCAATAATTTGCGTCACGCCACCAACAGCGAGCTGTTGTGTGAGGCATTTTTGCACGCCTACACTGGCCAGCCATTGCCTAACGATGAAGATCTGTCAAAAGATAGCCCAGACAGCATTCCCGCCGAAGCCAAGTTGCTGATGGACGAGATGGGGATCGAGTGGGAAGACATGGAATAGCGACTTGTCGCTGGCAAAGTTACATCACAGTGCTCATCAATAGGGATCGTTAACGATCCCTTTTTGTTTATATGGAATCCTATGTTTTCTATGATAGATCCACAGACACTCGCCTTGGCCTCACTGATTGTGTTTCTTGGCGCCTTAACCCAGAGCCTGATTGGGTTTGGCCTAGCGGTTGTCGCCAGTCCTTTGCTGTATATCGTCGATCCTCAGCTCGTACCGGGTCCCGTTATTGCCATGGGATTTACCATCTCGCTACTGACCTTATTCCGGGAACGTGGTCATTTAGAATTCAATGGCTTGCAATATGCACTCCTAGGTCGCGTGCCCGGCGGTTTTATCGGCGCGAGTCTATTGCTGTTTGCACCTCAGCCCATACTCGGGTTATCCATTGCCGCCATTGTGGCTGTCGCGGTTATCCTTAGCCTGTATAAATTCAGCCTACCAGTGAATAAGAAAACCCTCTTCGGCGCGGGTGTCGTCTCGGGGATTTTCGGTAATATTGCCGCTATTGGTGGTCCGCCGATGGCGATTCTATTGTCAGGCAAAGACGCTTCGCAGTTTCGCGCCGCCCTGTCGGCCTTCTTCATTTTTAGCTCCACCATAGCTATGGTCATTCTGGCGATCACTGGCTTATTAGAATTGAAGCACCTGTGGCTGTCGTTGATGTTGCTGCCTTCAGTGCTTTTAGGGTATTTAGTCGCGGGGCGATTAGTGGGCAGTGTCGATAAAGATAAAACTAAAATGGCGACCTTAGTCCTGTGCAGTATCAGCGCCTTAGTGCTAACGGTGAAATCGGTTATCGAGTTATTGCCCCAATAAGCGTCCTGCTTGTATTGGCAAATCATCTGAAGATTCAAACAATAAAAAGCACTGACATTGTCAGTGCTTTTCTTTATCTATCAATATCTAAAGCCAGCTTACACTCAGCTTAAATAGCTTTGCCCTGCGTACACAATAAAGTGTCTTAAGGCGAGTACGCCGGTTAAGCTCGCACAAGCCACCATGATCATTGCGCCCTTAGTGTGGCGAGTCGCGGCTGGTAGCAGCATAAACAGCAATGGAATACCAAAGCCGATACCGACGACGCCTATCCAGAACACGCTTGCCCATAGCCCAGAGGTTAACGACGCTAAAGCCGCAGCCGCCGCGCCGCCCTTGAAGTACAAGGCGCAGAACAACATGAACAGGAACAAGATTTCAATCGCCATCACAGGTAACTCTAAACCGTGCATCTTGACTAAAGTTTTATCGTGGCTGTCAGTCTTAAACAGCAAGAGTGCCAGTACCGCGTTTGCCGCAGCGCCCGCGGATAGACCCGACACTAAAAACAGCGCAGGCAGTACCGCAGTGTTGAGCATAGGGTAAGCATTCATCGCCGAAATTAAGAAGCCAGTGTAAGCCCCTACGCCAATGGCGAGGACAAACAACAATACTTCAATCAGCTTTCGAAATGGCATAAGTAACTTAGCGATAGGTGTTAGGAAACCCAAACCCCATTTTGGTAAGTCATCCCGCAGCACAATAATGGCGTACGCAAAAGCTAAGGGAGAATACGCCAGCAGCGCCAGCACCCCGATCGCCATCACAGACTGGAAGTTATAGTGAATTAAGATCAACCAAAAGTGGAATGGTTTGGTTAAGTCAAACACTAAACAAGCTAGACCTAAGCTAATCGCTACAGGCCCAATAATGGCGGCCGCCTTAAGAATGCTGCTTTCGGCTCCCGCGCTGAGTTCCTTATTCGCCCAGCGTAAACCAATGCCAATCAATAAACTGCCCGCGGATAACCCCGCCATAAACAGGTAAACGGCGATGACCCAGTGCCAAGTGACAGGATCATATTGCGCCATGTCGCCCCAAGTATTGTTCATAATCAAATCCCCCCTCTTTTGGTAGGAACGCGATATACCCTAGGTTTAGTGCCCAAATGGGTTTTATCTTGGTAAGTGATTTTAGTGTTGAGCATGATGGCCACTTCACTGCTTGGATCATTGGCATCACCAAACACTAAGGCATCGGTTGGACACACAGTCACACACGCTGGCTCTTCGCCCCGTGCTAAACGCGTATCCTTACAGAAGTTACACTTATCCGCCGCCTTGGTTTCTGGGTTCATAAAGCGCACTTTATAAGGGCACGCTGCCACACAGTACATACAGCCGACACACTTCTCGGTATGGATAGAGATAATGCCGTCTTCACCCACATAGGCTGCGCCCGTTGGGCACACCTTAACGCAGGGCGCATCTTCACATTGTTGGCAAGATACCCTGTGGTATTTGAAGTGCAGATTGGGCATGTCACCAAAGGGGCCTTCCACACGCACTTGCAGACGAGTAACGCCTTCGGGTACGCCATTTTCACTGCGACACGCCACGTTACAAGCTTGGCAGCCGATGCACTTATTCTCGTCGTGCACCATTACATATCGTTTATTCATTTAAGCCTCCGATTAGCGCTTTGCCAGCGTGACGCCCGTGGTGTGCACTGTCATGCCACACACAGGAGCCGTCACGTGCGGCAGTAAGTTACCGCAGTGGATACCTTTGCCTGTTGCTCTGACCAACTCTTTGTTTTTAGAACCAAAGCCCATGTAAGCAAACACAGTATCTTGGCGAATACCCGGCGTGACTAAGGCATGGCCTTCTTCTGTGCCAACACTGCTGGTGAGGCGGATTGGGTCGCCATTGCTGATCCCTAATTTGCCCGCAGTAACAGGGTGAACCCACACAGCGTTATCCGACATCAGGTTAGCGAGCATAGGTACATTGTGGGTGGCGCCATTGGTGTGCACCGCCACTTTGCCTTGGATAAAGTACAGCTCATCTGCTTTTTTAAGATTCACTTCGCGGAACTTGATCACCCCACGGCCTGGTGCCATGGCTTCTACTTTCGCGGAAGTGAGTTCAATCTTGCCACTAGGGGTTTTAAAGGTCAGTGCACTGGCGTAAGTGCCGTCTTCATCGGCTGGCCGCGCATTGGGGTATGCCTTAATAAACTCGGCAACCATCTTAGGCTCGCACAACATAATTGGCTTACCGAAGCTCACGAAACCTTCGTCTTTGATACGGCGCAGCAGGTCAGTGTCGCGGTTCACCTGCAGCATTTGCAGGGTTTCCATGTTTTCCCATGGATAGAACTCGCCAAGGCCCATAGCCACACCCACATCCTTAAAGATCTGCCAAGAAGGCTTAGTATCACCTAAGGTTTCAACCACACGTTGGCGCACATAATAGGCCGGATTTTTACCTGACTTATCAGCAATTTCTTCATCACGTTCAAGATAAGTGGACTCAGGTAGAATCACGTCCGCATAGGCGGCAGTTTCGCTGATATACACATCACACACGGCGATAAAGTCGAGCTTTTTCATCGCTTCAACAACGCGCGCCCTGTCTGTCATGGTTTGCATTGGGTTAGTGCGTGACATCACCCAGCCGTGTAACTGGTAAGGAACAGCGCTTAAGGTGGCATCGAGAATGGTTTGGTAGACGCCGCCCGATGTCCACATCATGGCGTACTGTTCTTCCACTTGATCGATTCGTTTCGCTGCTGGTTTTGGCATGTCTTTCACGCCGGGTTTGGCCAATACGGGCGCAACCGCTTCACCGGCAAGCTTGTTGTAATCACCGGGTTTCTGGCCGATATAAATCCCGCCCTTACGCTCGATGTTACCAATCAAGACGTTAGCGGCGTAAAGGGCGCGGCGCATCTCAAACTCTTCGGTGGTAAAGGTGGCTCTGTGACCAAAATCGACCACAGCATGGGGTGCTTTAGCGGCATATTCGTGGGCGATGCGACGAATGTCTTTGGCAGGCACATCGGAGATGGTTTCAGCCCATTCTGGGGTATAGGCTTTCACTTCGGCGGCAAAGGCTTCGAAACCTTCCACATAGCGCGCGACAAATGCCTTGTCGTAAAGATTATCTTCAATCAATACATGGCATAACGCCAAGGCGACGGCCACGTCTGTTCCGGGACGAATGGCGTACCATTCATCGGCCTTGTCGGCCACAATGGAGAATCTTGGCTCGAACACCACCAGCTTGGCACCTTTGTCCATTTGCGCCGCCATCATGCCGCGGGTTTCGGACATATTGATGCCTTCGTACAGGTTATGGCCGAAGTTAATGATGTATTTAGAATTACTTAAATCACGTTTGACCTTAGTGCCAAAAATAGCCTTAGCGGCAATTTCATAACCACCAGGGCAAGTCGACGCGTGGGTAAAGGTATTTGGACTACCAAAGGCGGTCGCAAGGTGAAACAAATGCTTTTCTTGTGAGCCAGATTTTGACGAGAATGCCACGGCTTCTGGGCCATGTTCTTTTTTGATTTTATTGAGGTTTTCAGCGATTAATTTATAAGCCTCATCCCAACTGATCTCAGCCCATTTACCTTCGCCGCGCTCACCGACCCGCTTTAACGGTTTAACGATACGCTGTGGATCGTACAATAAACTATGGCCTGCGCCACCTCGGGCACACACTTTACCGCCAAAGGACTTAGCGGCCTTGTTGCCACTAATGAAGACGTTTTTGCCCTCAATCACCCGCGCCGAAATCGGGCAACGGGTTGAACACATTTCGCAAATACTGGCAATTTCCTTGCCCATGCCCTTTAGCTGCTTATTCTCTAATGCCGCTAAGCTGCCCGGCAGCAGACTGGCTAACGCACACGTGGCGCTACTCGCTCCCGCTCCCTTTAAAAAGGTTCGCCTATTAAGCTCAATCATGGTTACCTCCATCACGCTCATCCCACCCGTCAGTCGCCATTTGTGGCGCCATCGAGCAGAGGTTTGCTCACTGATTTGATTACTTTTTTAGTTATAAAAGCGTAAAAACAGCGCCGCCATATCTTCTGAATACCAGCATCCGCTGAATACACTGCTCATCCACAAAGATTGTTATCCCGAAAGAGGTAGGTGGATATTGTGGTAAACCACATGGGGAAGCTCGGTGTGATCTATCGCAACTAAAACCTAAGACTGACGTTAAAATACGTGAATAAGATCAACAGGCTTAATGGGAACATGTTTTAACAGTAGGATTCAGGCAGAAAAAAGCCGCCAGTTTGGACACTGGCGGCTTAGAAGAAAACTGACATTTCAATCAATTGCGATAACCCTAGCAGGATAAGAACATCACGCTAGCGGGCCCAAACTGATTACAATCGCATTAATCCATTAGCTCTATATCGAGGCAGTTGAGCAGGCGAATCGCTTCGTCGCGGCTAAACTTAGCGCCTTTGATTTTATTGTTAAAAATGTCGATATCGTAATTTGAGGCCTCGCTGAAATCCGCCTCCAATAATTGAGTTCGGCCAAACAGACTATGACTAAAATCCGTGTAGGTGAAATTGGCTTGGTTGAAACTGCCCTCGCGAAAATCGACATCGTGGGCCTTGCACTCTTCGATGATGATTTCATCGAGGGACAAGCCTAAAAATGAGCAGTCATTTAGGATGCATTGCTTAAAGGAAAAGGGCGCGGCAAAGGATAAACGCGACCACGCGGCGCGGGTCCAATCGATACCGACTAACTTACATTCTTCAAACTCCACCCCGCTGAACTGACACTGGGGCACTTTCACTAAACTTAAGTTGCAACGCACAAAGCGGCAATCGATAAACTTGCACTTACGGAAAGTGCTCTCGCTAAAATGGCAATCTTGAAAGCAGCAATCCTCAAACTCGATGCCCTGTAGATCTTGGGCTAATTCCGACAAGCCATTGAACTGTTTTGATAAAAAACTATTGCCCTGCAAAGCCGCGCTTTGCGCTAGTTGGGATTGCGCAAGCACTGATTGTTTAAGCACTGGCACTTCTTTCTGTGACGACATAACACCTCTAATCCTGCCCAATCCCCAACAATATGATAATGCAGGGCAATTGGGCTAGGTACTGCTTATTGTTTACTCTCTGATACGAGGCTTGAGACTCACCGGCTAAATGCTCGCGACGAGTTCCTCAAGCTGATCGGTCGCCTTAGACCAACCCTGATGAAACCCCATATCCTCATGATTCTGCCTATCTTCGCTATTCCAATGCTGCACCCGCGCAGTGTACTTGGTTTTACCGTCCACAGGTTCAAACGTGATGGTTGCCGTCATAAAAGCTTTATCGGACGGCACCCAAGCCTCGGTAAAGGCATCGGTAAATACGATTCGCTCATTCTCAACCACCTCGAGATACACGCCACGATTCGGGATATCCTGCCCCTCAGGGCTGCGCATTACAATCACATTTGAACCACCGGCACGCACATCTAAGGTCGCGCTAGCCACAGTCCACGGCCTTGGCGTAAACCAAATTTTGAGAAGCTCAGGCTCGGTCCACGCGCGGAACAGTTTTTCCGGCGGCGCGTCGATAATCCGCTCTAATATCAATTCTCTGTCGCTATCTGGATGTGGATGACTTGTGCTCATATTCCCTCCATTGGATATTTGGCTTGATGGTCTTGTGGGCTGCAACTGTGCCATAAACTCGCACATCAGCAAGCTAAAATACAGACTTTCAATATCCGATTTTTGTATCAAACATGACGCCCATCATTTCGCTTCAGGCCGCCATTGCGAGGCAAATCCTTGCGGCCGCTAGAGTCGCGGTGAAGTACTATGTAAAAAGTGATGCGAAGCGCTATGCGAAGAACAATGCAAATAGCCGTGGCAAATTTTGTCAATAAAGGTAAAATGTCGCCACTTTTTCGCGGCAGTCTAGCACAAGGTTATCTCGGATTAATGGTTAGCATTTTCGAGCAAAATGGCACGGGCCCTGCCCGCTTTAACAGACCACTTTCACTGTGGTGCCAACCTTGCCCTGCGTTTGTTCCATCCCTTGCATTATCTCCTGCTGACACAATTCAAACACCGCCCGAAAATACCCCTTTTGCTGTTCAAGATTTAACATCAAATCCCGCAAACTGGCTGAACGCTTTACGCCCTAAGCCACGCGCGAATAATAAAGCGGTTGCAATGAATCTGGCTGTTGCTAACGCCATAGTCCATCTGCAAACCGACACTTATAAAAACCTTATCCCTACACTCTCTATCCTAAGGAATACTCGTCATGAGTCTTGCTGATTCCGTACTTGCCATCAATAACGATTTGCCTATCCGCACCGACAGCCCAGTCCACAGCGGCAAGGTTCGCAGCGTTTACTGGCTAACCGACGCCGACAGCCGCCGTTTAATTACCACTAAAGGTTATAACGTCCCCGAAGATACCCCGCTCGCCATCATGGTGATCAGCGACCGTATCTCGGCCTTCGACTGTATCTTCCACGGTGAAGGCGGCCTCAAAGGCATTCCCGGTAAAGGCGCGGCATTAAACGCGATTTCTAACCATTGGTTTAAACTGTTCGCCGAAAACGGCCTAGCCGACAGCCATATTTTGGATATCCCGCACCCATTCGTATGGATAGTCCAAAAAGCTCGCCCTATTAAAGTCGAAGCTATTTGTCGCCAGTACATCACAGGCTCAATGTGGCGCGCTTACTCAAAAGGCGAGCGAGTATTCTGTGGCATCACACTGCCAGAAGGCTTAGAGAAAGATCAAAAGCTCCCTGAGCTGTTAATCACCCCATCGACTAAGGGTATTTTAACCGGCATTCCAGGCGTGCCAGCCCAAGATGACGTGAACATCAGCCGCAGCGATATCCAAGCCAACTACCAAGCCTTTGGCTTTAAAAAGCTCGCAGATATCGACCTGTACGAGAAGCTGTTAAAAGATGGCTTTAAAGTTATTTCAGCAGCGCTGGCAAAGCTTGATCAAGTGTTTGTCGACACTAAGTTTGAGTTCGGTTATGTGACTGACAAAGATGGCAATTCAAAACTGATTTACATGGATGAAGTCGGCACTCCAGACTCATCACGTATTTGGGACGGCGTCGCCTACCGCGATGGCAAGATTTTAGAAAACTCCAAAGAGGGTTTCCGCCAGTTCTTGCTGAATCATTTCCCCGATCCAGATGTGCTGCTCAACAAAGACAGAATGCCAGAGCGTGAAGCCCTAGCTCGCGACAATGACCTCCCACTTGAGGCCATGATGCAAGTGTCACGCACTTACACCGGCGTTGCCGAGAAAGTGACTGGCGCCCCAATCCCACTGCCTGCGAATCCAAAGGCAGATATCATCAAGATCCTACGGGAAGAGTATGATCTGATTGTTTAATCAAATTATAGTGGGATGAGGAGTTTTCCCTTTCCCCAATAGTAGAAAGGCGCTTAGGCGCCTTTTTGTTTGCATTGCAAAAGCAGCTTTTCCAAACTTCGTTTGGATCAAAGTCGTGGGGCTTCACCCCACACCCGACCAAGGAGGACTGCTCGTCCTATCCTCCTTGGATTCTCCAAGACGCCCCTAACGGAGTTGAAAGCCCCTTGGGCATTTGCGTTCTTATGCTATCGCGTCAGACGCTCGTCCCTGATTCGACTGACGCTATCTCGGCATCCATGCCTCGATCACGCAACGAACGCAAATTCCCTGCGGCAACTCCGAGGGGAGGTGTATTCCTTAGGATTAAGTGTTATTAAAAAGTATAGAACTTATGCTTGTACGCTCATTTGAATAAATATTACATTCCACCCTGCATAACCACCCTGTAACTTTATAAAACTAATTTAGTAAAAACTTTTAACGATTTAAATCCATAAATAAAACAAATGATTGACAAATATCTTTTTTTAATAAAACATATCAAAAACTCTAAAAGGAATTTCAAGTGCAATCAAGTGAAATATATACATTTGCAAGATGGTACCAAACAAATGTCACAAGCAGTAAATTGGCAAGTGTCCTCGCAAACTCTGCAAACACTATAAAAGTAAACTTACGAAACGGCATTGAAGTAGTAAAAAAACAACAATTAGAATCAATTATATCCACAATAAGCCAATTCAACTTAAATGAATTAAATGACTCCCATAGAAAATTAATTAAAAATATCGGACTTGAAAGCATAATACTAGAAGGGGCAAAATCTAACTTTTCAATGTTATTCTCCCCATCAATGGATAATAACCATATAATCAATGAGCTTACATTTTACTCTAATGAGTTAAATACTGCCCACTCTAAAATAACACCATTAACTACTTCACTACCTTACATATTATCTGATGATTATTTATTACCCTCTTCAATACCTGATGGGAAATATTTAATGAGGTTAACATTTCAAGAGCAAGCTTCTATTGATAATTTGGTTAATTTAAAAGAATGGTCTAAAGCCTGGCATACTATTGCAAGAGGCTTTTCGATGGCGAATGACCAATCTCCAGAAGACTTTGAAATTATAAGTGTAGATAAAGGCTCTGTAATTATAGATCTAGCGCTTACATTAGAAACTATAACTCTGATTAATGATACGCTATCTAGCTTTGCTGAACTCGCAATAAATTTAACAGAGCTTTACATTGCTCTTAAATCAGCAAAACTATTAAAACATGTTGTAACTGTTGAATTATATGAAAAAGTAGTAAAGGAAGCAGAATCAAATCTAACAGAAAAAGAAATAAACATTGTTGAAAAAGTTGTAGACAATTTAGAGCAGAATGGAAAGATAAAAAACAAACAAAGTAGAAACGAATTAACATCAGCAATTAGAGAAATTGTAAGGTTCAATGATAAGGGGGGAGATATAAAATGTATATCTAACACAAAAAAACCTAAAGAACAAGACGTAATAATTGAAAGCCTAAATGAATCCTTTATCAAACTAAAAAACAAATCAGAAATAAAATTATTAGAAAAACCAGAACAAGATAAAAGCAAATAATTATAAACCCGTAGCACTATAGATATTTAATAATGACCTAAAGATGGGGCAGGCACAAATCTTTAAGGATTAACAGCCAACATCGAGACCACAGAAGTTCACTATCCCCTCGGAGTTGCCGCAGGGCATTTGCGTTCGTTGTGTGATCGAGGCATGGTCGTTCTCGTGCATCAGACCCATAGGGAAATGGGAAATGTCAGAATGATGTATGGAACATCATTGACCATGCACTTCACGACATTCAGGCATCCTGCCTATCAGATGCCGAGATAGCGTCAGTCGAATCAGGGACGAGCGTCTGACGCGATAGCATAAGAACGCTTAATGCCCAAGGGGCTTTCAACTCCGTTAGGGAACGGCAAGGGAGATCCAAGAGGGAATTGCTGTTGATCCCCTCTTGGTCGGGTGTGGGGTGAAGCCCCACGACGTTGACGTTGATTTTGACTTTGATTTAAAAAATAAAAACTCGGAGGGGCTTATTAGTAATATAAAAAAAGGTGTGACACTTAGCGTGTCACACCTAGATAATTAATTCTTAAATTATAAATATCAACAACGAATAATTAGAAGCGATATTCAACACCAATACTGGCTTGATTAAAGTCTGTATCTGTTTTTCCGCCATTGGCGACGCTATCGACATTAATATCTGCATCATACCAAGTGTACTCAGCATTAATTAAGAATCGATCTGTGACTTTAAATGCGACACCGGCGCCGGCGAATACACCTTCACCATCGTCATTGCCAGAAAAACCGACGACGTCATAATCTGTCGAATACCATAACTGACCACCTTTAGCATATAGCTCTACTCGGTCTGCAATGGGAAGCATGACTTTAAGGGCTGCCGTATAACCATCGGTTTCGGCATTGGCTAAACCATTACCATAATCACCAAAGTTAATGTAGCTACCTTCAAGAGCAAGGTATTTATTAAACTTATAACCAACAAGACCCTGCATTACATCACTATTATCATCAAAATCATCATCGCCATCGACTTTTAAATAACCGTAGTTAGCGCCGACATAGATTCCGTTTTCTGCGGCATCACTGTTGCTCATGTTATCAGCATGAGAATATGCACTAAAAGAGGCTAAAGAAATAATGGCAGCTAAAGTAAGAATGGGATTTTTCATAAAGTACTCCTAGTTAATTATTTAAATACACTAAGGACATTACAAAAATAATGCCAACCTCGCAAAACCACACTCAGATCAATA
This sequence comes from Shewanella sp. SP2S2-6, assembly GCF_031931965.1. Classification (NCBI taxonomy): domain Bacteria; kingdom Pseudomonadati; phylum Pseudomonadota; class Gammaproteobacteria; order Alteromonadales; family Shewanellaceae; genus Shewanella; species Shewanella sp. SP2S2-6. The sequence continues at coordinate 41,153 of NZ_JAUOEQ010000009.1, forward strand.
CACAATGAAAATAATAACCATACTTATCAACATCATAGATTTATTTCAATATTTTAAATTCAAGTTAACTATTTTTATAAAACACATGAAACTTTTTTTCATACTTACACTAAAGCAGTGCTAATTTTGTATTAATGTATTTATTGCCTGTGAAATTGTAACTATTTCATAGGCAACAAAATAAACACACAAAATAATTACATTTAATTAATTCCATTATCATTTCTATTGTGCGAATAATGTATTAAAGCAAGTTTATTAAAGCAAGCTTTAACAGGAATACTGTGCCGCAGCGTTATGAACAAGAGTTATGGATGACGAACTGATTGTTAAACATGGACGTTATTTGGCAAGGAATATCCAAAAGAGGAACGGTACTTTCCCCTTTTGGTCGACTCTTGATGAAAAATCAAGAATGAAACCCTCTACTTTAATTTGGCTTTACATAAAAACAGACTGAAAGAGAAGCGAGATTTAACAAGTCACACTGACATTATGAGCAGACCTTCTGTTACCAAACTTCAACAGAAGGTCAAATCTTCACGCAAACAAACAGCGCATTACCTGATGCTAAATCCCACGGGACAATTCTTTCATAATCGTGTTCGAAAACATGCACTTCAAAATAAGGCGCTAACAGTTCCTGAAGCTCAGTGAAGCTGGTAGCAACCATAGCATGTTGATCTTGCCATTGCTCAATACTGTGGAATTCTTGTAAGCCCACTTCTTGCAAACCTGCAGCATGTAACCCAGCTTCCAGCGAGCCTAAGCCTTTCATATCAGAGACAGGTAAAGGCGAGACCTCAGCAAACGGCTGACTGCTTTTGGCAATACTCAACTTTAATGACTGTTTCTCACCTTGCCCACTGTAATGCCAGCCGGATTCGAAGGCGAAATGGCTACCATCAAACTCGGCAAAATGCTTAACCGAACTTGTGTTATCGATTCTGTACTTATCGACAGTATTAAAACAAAACAGCCCACCGTCATTAAGTGCGCTATGCACACTGGCGATACAGCTTTTAAGGCGTTCGATGCAAGCACTGTAATGGATGGAATATAAAAAACAGGTAATCAAATCGACGCGCTCTTCTAAATAAAAAGCCGTCATATCTTGGAGGTTAAACTGGGCTTCGGGACAACGGCGCATGGCCATGTCGAGCATCGGCTGATTGATATCGAGGCCACTGCATTGATAACCAAGATCGATAAAATGCCGCACATGCGGACCCGTACCACAAGCTAAATCAAGGTGTTGTTTACCGTTATTGCCAAGGAACTGATGCAGACGATGGATGCTCGCACTCTGTTGCTGGTAGTTAATATCAGAACACATTAAATCGTAATAGCCGGATAAATCGGTATAGAGCGCGTTGGAAGACATAGTAGCGAATAGGTAACAAGGGCAATTTTAGGTGGCGCATGATATATCAGTTAGCCGATATCAGAAACAAACAATTGCCCCACAGCTCAGTACGGCTAAAGCTAAAGCGGCCAATTGTGCACTCAAGGATTCAAATAAGTATGTTGGGTAGGAGAGGCGCTAAGCGCGATAATCGCAGTGAACTCACAACATACATCGAGCTCACACTCTCGATTAACTACTTGCAGGCACATCTCGCGGATTGCTCACAAGGCGGCGCAGCGGCCACTTCGCACATACCCGCTGTTTTACCTTCACCGACACACCAAGCATTACAGTCAAAGGTATCAGGATGACCTAAGTCGTCACTGTGACCGTGTATTACATCTTTGCCGGGGTTAGATTCGACTAACAAGCCATCGGGCAAACACGCCTCGCCAAACATTCTGCCATTAGGCACACCTTGTGCGTCGGTACCGACATGGCACCCCGCAACACCGGGCGCTACACCGTCACTGTCCTTCCACCAGCTCTGTTTGTTCTCTTGCCAATCAGAGGGTTTAAATTCTATGGTGCCCATGGCACCGGCCATTCCCTTGGCGCCATCTGAGGGTTCACCGATTTCACCGTGGGCAAATACTTGGCTAGCAAGCAGCAGGGAACAGGATGCGAATAGGGTTAAAGCTGTAAACTGTTTCATAACACCTCCTTTGTTTGAGTCAGAATAAGCTTAGCCAGATGTGTCGATATCGCCATTTTAGATTCTATGGTGAACGCACAAAGCAGAAGATCCAGATAGGTTAAGATGTTGAACGAGCACGACTATGGCGCTTGAAAGTTCAGCTCTTCATAGGTAGTTAAATATTCGAGTTTAGGTTTAGCAAAGTAATAACCCTGAAAATACTCAATCCCGATAGCCGCGAGATAATTCAGTTCGGCTTCGCTCTCAACCCCTTCTGCCAAAACTCTGGTATTAAGCTCTAGGCAAATACGCAGTATTTCATCCACCGCCAGCTGTTTTTCTTTATCGGCATCGATATCACGGATCAAGGTCATATCGAGTTTTAGCACTCGGGGACGCAGGGCATCCAACCAACTTAAATCAGCAAAACCACTGCCAAAATCATCGATTGCCGTGATAAAACCACGTTTAGCATAGCTCTCGAAGATACGGACTAATTTCGCTCGGTCGACAATTTGCTCGCCCTCTGTCACTTCAAACATGATTTTGTGGATATCAAACCCATACATGTCGGCGGCTTCAATCGTCGCGCGGATACAAGTCTCAGGGTTATACACGGCATTAGGCAGAAAGTTGATACTGAGCATCTTATCGAGTCCCAGCTTTGAAGCGGTTTCTATCGCTTTAACCCGGCAAGCCTGATCAAAATAGTATTTGTTGCTATCGTTAATTCGCGCAAACACCCACGCAGCCCCTTCACCTTCGGGACCTCTAACAAGGGCTTCATAACCGCTAATCTCACGGCTAGGCCAATGAATGATAGGTTGAAATGCCATGCGAATTTCAAATCCTAATGACTTACCACTTAAGCAATCCATGCATGTTTGCTGCTTTATTCGAGCGGGGAAATCCATAAACGGCCTCCTTAACATCACCTTACTAGTGTGAGGATAAATGGTTAAATTTGCCAGTTTTTACTGTTCATCATCCTAATAAAATCCATCACATATAGAGTGAAGAATGCTATTTCCAAAAATATAAAACGATTGTAAACGGCATAAAAAAAATGGATGAATCCCAATAGGAGCTTCATCCATCACTATATGCCTCTGACTGATTTACTTCAGTTTATAAATCACTTCAACTCTATCTTCTATGCTCACTTGGCCGTACTGATAGCTCTCGGCGGCGCCCATGGCATCGGCTTTAGCGCTCATGCGTAACATGACAGGTTGCACAGGGCGTTGATCGTAATAACGGATCTGCCAGATCTTGCCGAGATTTTCACCAAAGCCTTTAGCCAAAGACTCGGCTTTTTGTTTGGCATCCACAATCGCGGCTTGGCGTGCCTTGGCGACGTATTCCGCTTCTTTACTCGATTTAAGGGCGATGTTATTCACCCGATTCATGCCCTCTTCCAAGGCTGAATCTAAGATAGCATTTAAGCGGCTTAAGTCTGTTACCGTCACGGTAATTTGACGACTGGCGGTGTAACCCGTCAGCTCTGGCGCTTTATCCTGCACATACACGTATTGCGGTTGAAGATTTAAATTCGCGCTCTGGATCTGGTCTTTAGTCACACCCGCTGCGGTGAGACGGGCGATAAACTTAGCCACGGCGGCATCGGAATTATCCTTGGCAGCTTTAGCGGTTTTTTCGGTCACGGCCACTTCCACATTCACATCCGCCATATCGGGCTCGACTTGGATTTGGCTCACACCCATGGTTTCAATGTGGGGAAAATCGACCTCAGCGGCGAGTACTGCTGGCGCCATAAACGTACTCGAAAAAAGGCCACCCGCTACCAATACCGCTAAAAGAGAATTTTTCATAACTTACTCCAAAATAATGTGCTTATAGCTAAACCACTTCAAATAGAACGCATATTCAAAACGAGACGGCTAACACGACTGTGTCGCTTATTTAGCGCTTAGGCTATCAGTAAAAAGTGCCAATACCTGTACCAATATGTAACAGCATCAACAAACTGTCTCTTGCTCCCTATAAACGCGGCGGATTTTAAAAAGGGTTAATTTTTCTGAAAAATATTTAGCTCTTTTTACCCCTATGAGTTCGACTGCGGATCTCTAGCGGATATCTCTATATCCACACCCAAAATAGGCCTTAGGGTTAACTGGCATATTCAGCGCCCCAGTTGTACACTTTTCAGCCAAAGCTACTGTACCTTTTAACCACTTCAGGTATAATCCGCCATCTTTTTTAAGGCTGCTCTAACCTCAGCGAGAAACCATGACAGTTGAAACTTTTAAACCCAAGCAAACGACCACGCTTGATATCCCAGTAAAAACATTAGAAGCAGCAAGCACTAATGCTATTACCACTGGGAATCGCATCGGTTTCGTGTCTTTGGGCTGCCCAAAAAACCTCGTGGATTCAGAGCGTATTCTGACTCAGTTACGCATCGACGGCTACGAAGTCACTAACAGCTACGACAATGCCGACTTAGTTATCGTCAATACCTGCGGCTTTATCGATGCTGCGGTTGAAGAATCTCTGGATGCTGTGCGTGAAGCCTTAGAAGAAAACGGCAAAGTGATCGTCACTGGCTGCCTTGGCGCTAAAGAAAACCAAATCCGCGAAGTGCACCCAGATGTGTTAGAAATCACTGGCCCACACAGCTACGAAGCGGTGTTGAAGCATGTTCACAAGTACGTGCCTAAGCCAGAGCACAACCCTTTCACCTCGTTAATCCCACAAACTGGGGTTAAGTTAACGCCTAAGCATTACGCTTATTTGAAGATTTCAGAAGGTTGCGACAACCGTTGCACTTTCTGCATAATTCCTTCACTACGTGGCGATCTCGACAGCCGCCCAGCGGGCAGCATCTTAGATGAAGCCAAGCGTCTAGTTGAATCAGGCGTACAAGAAATTCTAGTCGTGAGCCAAGATACCTCGGCCTACGGCAAAGACAAAGGCGGTCGTACCGATTTTTGGAACGGTATGCCAGTCAAGCAAGACATTACTAGCCTAGCGCGCCAACTGGGTAAAATGGGCGCTTGGGTGCGTCTGCATTACATCTATCCATACCCATGGGTTGACGATCTGATCCCGCTGATGGCCGAAGGTTTAATCCTGCCGTATCTGGATATTCCAATGCAGCATGCAAGCCCACGTATCCTGAAGATGATGAAACGCCCAGGCCGTGTTGACCGTCAGTTAGAAGCGATTCAACGCTGGCGTGAAATTTGTCCCGATCTAGTGATCCGCTCGACCTTCATCGTCGGCTTCCCAGGTGAAACCGAAGAGGATTTCCAAATCCTGCTCGATTTCTTAAAAGAAGCACGTCTTGATCGCGTCGGTTGCTTTAAGTATTCAGAAGTGGATGGCGCTGTCGCCAACACCATCGCCGAGCTTATCAGCGAAGATGTTAAAGAAGACAGATACCACAGATTTATGGAAGTCCAAGCCGAGATCAGCGCCGAACGTTTAGCCCGTTTCGTTGGCCGTACCTTAGACATTCTGATTGACGATGTAGACGAAGAAGGCGCCATTGGCCGCAGCTTCGCCGATGCACCTGAAATCGACGGTATGGTGTTTATCAATGGTGAAACTGAGCTGGAACCTGGTATGTTAGTTCGTGCCCGCATCACCCATTCAGATGAACACGATCTATGGGCTGAAGTAGTCGACGCTGACACCCAAGACTAAGCTGTTCTGATACAGGACAGGCTATGACTCAAAAAGCGAACCTCTGGTTCGCTTTTTGTTTTTATCATTTCGTAAGCATTAACACTGCGAATGCTTCAGCATCCTTACTCCACTGTTTCTTCACACTGTCTTGGCCCACGATATTGATTCATTGCCAGCCTCAATTTCGCTGATTTATCAGCAGCTAGGATGAGACGTTATGAATTAAGCATTAAGCATCGGGTCCCAACATCTTATTGGCATCGACCCAAAGCTCGAATTCTTCTGCCGTGACAAACTCAAGTTCTAATGCCGCTTGGCGCAGTGTCTTATGCTCGCTATGGGCTTTTTTGGCTATCTTAGCGGCCTTTTCATAACCGATATGTTGATTAAGCGCCGTCACTAACATGAGTGAGTTCTCCACATGCAGCGCGATTTGTGGCTCGTTCGCCACTATGCCGACCACGCAATGATCATTAAACGATTGGCAAGCATCCCCCAATAAGCGCCCCGATTGCAGCACATTGGCAATAATCATCGGCTTAAACACATTGAGCTCAAACTGACCATTGCTGCCGCCAATCCCAACGGCAACATCATTACCCATGATTTGCGCGCACACCATAGTCATAGCCTCGACCTGAGTCGGGTTCACTTTTCCCGGCATGATCGACGAACCGGGTTCATTTTCAGGCAGTAATAACTCACCAATGCCACAGCGCGGGCCAGAACCTAACATCCTAATATCATTTGCGATCTTCATTAAACTAACCGCCGCCACTTTATAGGCCGCCGACAGGGAGACTAATTCATCGTGGGCAGCAAGGGCAGCAAACTTATTCGGCGCCGTCACAAAGGGCAAGCCCGTGAGTTTTGCGATATTGTCCGCCACCTTAACGGCGTAATCCTTGTGTGTATTCAGCCCAGTGCCCACGGCGGTCGCACCTAAAGCTAACTCGGCTACACGCTTGAGACTGTGCTCAATGCCTTCGATGGCATGACTTAACTGCGCGGCGTAACCCGAAAACTCTTGGCCTAAGGTTAACGGTGTTGCATCCATAAAATGCGTGCGACCGATTTTAACGATTTGCGCAAACTCCTCGACCTTCTTCTGTAAACTCTGCTGCAATAACCTCATGCAGGGCAAAACGAGCTCAACGGCTTGGCGATAGGCGGCAATGTGCATGGCGGTGGGAAAGGTATCGTTGGAGGATTGCGAGCAGTTAACATCATCATTGGGGTGCAAGCATTTAACCGCATCGATAAGTTGCCCACCCGAGAGCACATGGCCGCGATAGGCAATCACCTCATTGACGTTCATATTGGTTTGCGTGCCCGAGCCCGTTTGCCAAATCACTAAAGGAAATTGCGCATCGAGTTCGCCTGCAATCAGCTCATCGCACACTTGGGCAATCAGTTGAGCTTTATCTTGGAGCAAGACGCCAAGTTGTTGATTGGTAATAGCGGCGGCTTTCTTTAAATAGCCAAAAGCGTGGATCACTTCGACAGGCATAGATGCCTCAGCACCAATACGAAAGTGCTGCCGCGAACGCTCGGTTTGTGCGCCCCAATAACAATCGGCGGGGACTTTCACCTCACCCATAGTGTCGTGTTCAACTCGATATTGCTGTGCCATGTGCATCTCCTTCGCTAAAACGCTCTAAGCGTTCACCATACTCGCTCAGGGCGAAAGTACAATTAACCTCCAACAAGGAGTATCAATAATAAGGCTGATTTAAGCGTAAAGATTGGCGTAAAGGCAGGTGGAGGAGCATGAATTGGTAGGATTAACGAGGCACTAACACAGCAGACTAAAACAGCGAACTAAAGCAGTGAAAAAGCAGATTAACAAAAGCGCAGACCTAGAAAGTCAAAAGGGGCATCGCCCTTGTGCTGATGCCCCTTTCGGTTTTGTGCCTTACGGTCGTATGACCCTTTGCCCTTTTTCGCTTTCTCGGTACGGGTCCTAAACAAGGGACTCGTCACTAACGCTTTGAGTGCGTTGTCGGTAATGGTGCCTCGACCACTTTCGTGTTCTAAGGGCATATTTTGCGGTTTTTGCTTAGTCATTTTATGCCTCACTGCTTAATGAAAGTTAAGCCCATAGCCTAACAGCGCAAACTATAACGCAATCAAATCAGATGTACAGAGTTTGTGCACTCCAACATAAAAAATGGCGTTGACTAGTAGGAAAGTATGATAGATTATTCAAACAAAAATAATATATTAGCTTAATAATCAATAAGATTTAGTTAATAGGTTTTCAGGTTTAGTTTACGGATTTTGCCATAACCTTTATTGGCACTCAGGTTACGCTTTGTAATCGACAGATAAGGAGATCAATTTGAAATCCACCTTAATCGCTCAACCTTGGCTCGGCGCACTGCTCTTGCTGATGACACTCCAAACCCCGCTCGCCAATGCCTTTTCCAGTTCCGACGCCTGCGTGATTACTATGGGGTATCGCACCAGCGAACGCTTACCTTTTATCGGAGATGAGCCCAATAACACGGGATTTTATCACGACCTTTACCAAGCGGCGGCGGACAAGATTGGCTGCAAACTCAATGTGGTGCGTGCACCTAAATTACGCATACTGCGGGATCTCAAGCTCGGCAATATCGACTTTTATCCCGGGCTTAACTTCACCGAAGATCGGGCTAAATACGCGCACTTTATCCCTAATGGACTTTCGGAACGCGCCATAGGCATTAGCCGTGCGGGCGCCGCCGATATTCGCTCGATTGAGCAGTTGGTCAACAACAAGATGACCCTCTTAATCGCCCCCGGCAGTTACGACTTTGGCGGCCTGCCGGACAAAATACAAGTACGTAAACCGCCTGAACTCAATGTGTCTAAAGCCTTGGATTATTTGCTTTCAAACCAAGGGGATTTTTTCATCTACGATCAAACCACGCTGCATTATTACCTTAACGATCGCGACCCCACTCAGTTCAAACTCCACTATAACTGCTGCCAATCAGCGCAGGAAATGTACCTCGGCTTCTCGAAAAAAAGCCGTCACTACCGCGGTAGGCACAACCCAAACTATCGCGCCGATACCCCCATCAGCCCAGACAATAATCCCACAGTGTTAGCGCCTGATTCTAAAGCTTTCCAGTTTGCCAAAGCACTCGCTGCCATGGATTCCCAAGGCGAAACTCAGCGGCTGTATAGCAAGTATTTTGGTTAGCTCGCATCTTAAAAACTCATCCCACCTTTGACGGCCGATAACGCAGGTTCCATTGATACGCTTATCGATGATTGATGAGCACAATGTTTAAAGAGTCAAAGAAAATCATGGTCTAAGTGATTAACGTGCGAGGAATTTACCTTCTGCTCAAGCTCAATTCTGTTTTTAACCCGCTTTGTTGCCCTCTGCGACAATATGCCGCACCTGTCACTCTTAGATGCTCTTTATAATGCAGCGCAATTAATCCAAGTGAATGGAAGACAATAAGATGGCTGCAAATTCTGCGTATTTATCTCACCCGTTTAAAACTTCAGTAATCTCTTCATCCCTCGCAATCGCCATGGGCTTATCGCTAGCGCCGCAGGCAATGGCCGATGACAGCGAATTAGCCAATATAGAACGCTTAGAAGTCCACGGCCAACAGACCGAAAACCGCAACACGCTAGGTTCGGCTGAAAACCTGCTGAAAGGACAAGGAGTAGATTTCTCCGAAGCGGGTGGCGTATCGGCCCTGCCTATCCTCAATGGCATGATGGGCGATCGCATTAAAGTGTTAGTTGATGGTGCGGACATTACCGCTTCCTGCGCCAATCAAATGAATCCACCGCTGTCCTATATTTCCGCCAATCAAGTCACTACTGCCGAAGTGATTGCGGGCGTATCGCCAGTCAGTGCCGGTGGCGACAATATTGCGGGTGTGATCAAAGTCAGCAGCCTTAATCCTAAATTTGGCGAAAGCGATAGCATCAAGTGGAATAGCGGCGATATCTCAACGGGATACCGCAGCGTGAGTGATACCTTGCTACTGGGCACCCATGCCACAGTTGCCAGCAAAAATATCAGCCTAAGCTATCAAGGCGCCTATGAAGATGCCAACAGCTATAAAGATGGCAATGGCGATAAAGTCATCGATACCCTGTACCGCGCCCAAAACCATGCATTGACCGCCGCATGGCGCGATGAGACTCAACAAGTTGCCATCAAATTGACCCATCAGAATATTCCATTTCAAGGTTTTCCTAATCAATACATGGATATGACGGATAACAAGAGTTACGGTGCCCTCGCCCGTTATCAACTCAAACTCAACGATGACGGTGAGTTCAGCGCCCAATTCAATTGGCACGGCGTGAAACACGAGATGGGCTTTTTCACCCCAGAAAAAGCCGGCAAGATGCCGATGAACACTGAAGGTGATGACTACAGCTATCAACTGCACTGGCGCTTGCCAATGGGCGATGACAGCACCTTACTGGTCGGCCAAGAATTCTATAGCTACCAGCTCGACGATGTGTGGCCTGCGGTGCCTGGCACTATGATGGCGCCGAATGATTACATCAACATCAACGATGGCGAACGTCGCCGCGCCGCCGTTTATGGCGAATGGCAGCAAGATTTAAGCCCTAGCTGGTGGTTATCGGCGGGTGTTCGCTTTGAGTATGTCACCACCAATACCGGTGAAGTCCAAGCTTATAGTGACATGCCAATGATGGGCATGCCGAATATGGATGCCGCTGCGGCGCAGGCCTTTAACGAGATGGACAGAAAACGTGATGATAATCTGATCGACGCCACCTTACTGGCTCGCTATCAGTTATCGGCCAATCAACAACTTGAGTTTGGCCTTGCCCGCAAGAATCGAGCCCCCAATCTGTACGAGCGTTACAGCTGGGGCCGCGGCACTATGGCAACCACTATGATAGGTTGGTATGGCGATGGTAATGGTTATGTAGGTAATCCAGATCTTAAGCCAGAAACTGCCCATACCCTGAGCGCGGCCTACAAATATAACGGTGATAGCTGGCAAGTCTCGACCACAGCTTGGTACACAGCTGTGACTGACTATATCGATGCCGAAGTGATTGGCAGTTTTAATCGCACTAGTTCAGCTGATGGCAAACGCAATATTCTTCAATTCACTAACTTAGATGCCAATCTCTATGGTGCACGCTTTAATGCGCTCTATCAGTTTGCTGAAACCAGCACAGGTAAATGGCAAGTGTTAGGCAAAGTGAATGTGACCCGTGGTGAGCGAGATGAAGGCAATGAGCCTTTATATCAAATCAAGCCGCTGCAAACTGAGCTGGCACTGCAACATCAGCTCGGTAACTGGGAAAACAGCCTTTCATGGCAATGGGTTGCGACCAAAGATCGCGTGGATGAACGCCGCCTTGAAAATGAGACCGATAGCTACTCCTTGCTTAATTTGAACAGCAGCATGAAATGGCAGGATCTGACCGTCACCTTCGCCGTGAATAACCTGTTCGACAGTTACTATGAGCTGCCGCTGGGCGGCGTGAGTGTGGCGGAATTTAAGGCCGATAACACCAATGGCTTTAACCAGATTGCCGGTGCAGGCCGCTCGTTCGAACTCAGCGCAAGCTATGCGTTTTAACGACTGATTTTTAACGGCATGGATTTGTGACGATTCCGCTGATTAAGGCGAACAGCCCTAATAAGCGCGTTAAACAAAAAGGACAAGCAGATTAAGTGATTAATCGCTTGCCCTTTTTTATGCTCGAACCATATTCATGCTACTAGCGCTAAAGCACAGGCACTAAAACGCTGAGACGACTTAAGCATACTATGCGCAACGGCTGAACGATTGAAGCTATGGATTAGTTACCCGCAATCTTCATTTCAGATAACAAGATACCGCCGGTACGAATCGATGAGCGCAGATCAAAATCCTTACTCACGGCTTGCACGCCACGGAACATCTCTTTCAAGTTACCCGCGATAGTGATTTCTTCCACTGGATATTGGATCTCACCGTTTTCAACGTAAAAACCTGCCGCACCACGGGAATAATCGCCCGTAACCATATTCACGCCTTGGCCCATAACTTCGGTCACAATCAAACCTGTGCCCATGTCTTTTACCAATTCATCGAAGGTTTGGCCTGTGTGGCCGAGCGTCCAGTTATAAATACCGCCCGCATGGCCCGTGTTAGTTAAACCTAACTTGCGCGCCGAGTAGCTGGTCAGCAAATAGGTTTCTAACATGCCGCGGTCAATAATGCGTCTGTCTTGAGTCGCCACACCTTCACTGTCGTAGTTCGCGCTCGCCAGTGCGCCCAGTAAATGCGGCTGCTCTTCGATATTGAACCAATCGGGGAAGATTTGGGTGTTGATCGAATCCAATAAGAAACTGGATTTACGGTATAAACTGCCACCACTGATCGCACCGATAAAGTGGCCGATTAACCCTGTGGCGATATCTGGCGCTAATAAAATAGGTAAACGCGTCGTCGCGATCTTGCGCGCACCGAGGCGGCTTACCGTCTTCTCGGCGGTCTTTAAACCGACCGTTTCAGGTGACAGCATCTCGCTGAATTTACGGGCGATAGTGTAATCATAATCCCGTTGCATATTGCCTTCGCTATCTTCACCGATCACGCTGCAGCTTAAGCTATAACGCGAGCTGCAATAACCGTTTAAGAAACCGTGGCTGTTGCCATACACTTTAACCGCAGTGTGGGCATTGGCACTGGCGCCGTCGGAATTATTAATGCGCGGATCGGCATCGAGCGCCGCAGTTTCAGCGCGGATCGCCAGTTGGGCTAACTCATCGGGAGAAATATCTTCAGGATAATACAGTTGAAGATCGCGGATCTGAGTTGCCATCAAGGCTTTATCGGCAAGACCACTGAATGGATCGGGAGAAGTATAACGGGCGATATCGTCGGCCGCTTTCACCGCTAAGGCTATGGCCTCTGGACTTAAATCCGACGTCGATGAACTGCCCTTGCAACCATCGCGGTAAACCGTAATCCCTAAGGCACCATCTTTATTAAATTCAACGGTTTCAACTTCTTTTAAACGGGTAGAAACCGACAAACCTTGTTGTTTACTGATCGCCACTTCGGCAGCGTTCGTTCCTAATTTGTTGGCATATTCCAGCGCCACGGCCACCGCATCTTTCAGCGCGCCCAATTCACTATCGATTCTGTTCAAAGACACAAAGCTACTCTTTCGTTGTCGGCAATGACGCTAGCATAACAAACACAAATCCCATTCACATTAATTATTAGCGTGACATTGAGTCGCAGCTCAATACTAGGCTAAGGTGCAAAAGGGCTCTGGTCTTTGTTTCAACACATTCACCTAGGCGATTTTTGGCTGGAGATGTTATTATTAGCCAGTTATTTACTTGAGGTTTTATCGATATGAAGATTGTTGGTGATTCAGAACATTTTAAACAGCCCTACGACATAGATGAAGATTATGTCAGCAGTAAAACAACGGACAAGCGTGACAGTGAAGCCGTGCAAAAAGTCGGTATGGAGCTTGTTTCACTGAGCAAGACTCAGCTAGATAAAATCGAGCTGGATGAGTTTTTGTACGACGCTATCCTGCAAACACGCAAAATCAAGGTTAATACTGAGGCGTATCGTCGCCACATGCAGTATATCGGCAAATTGATGCGTAATTTTGATATCGAGCCTATTAAGGCTTCACTCGCTATCGTGTTGAATAAAAACAACAACGAAACGGCGAAGTTGCAGATGTTCGAAAAAATGCGTGAACGCTTACTCACCCAAGGTGATGCTGAAATTCAAACCTTAGTTGAGCATTATCCGCAATTAGACAGACAGAAACTGCGTACTTTGGTGCGTCAATCGACCAAAGAACTGGCAAAAGGTCCAGAATCAAAATCATCTAAAGAGCTGTTTAAATATCTACGCAGCGAAATCCAAGACTAATTAACTTCAGCCCCACAAGGATGTTGCTTATGCGACTTAGCAAAACGTTATGTAGCCTAGCTTTGCTTTTTATTGGACTATTTGGACTCGGGGCCTGTAACGGCCCTGCGGACGAAGATAACGGTGGCACAGATGCCACTGACGGTATCTATAAACTGTCTATCGACTTTAAGACCTTATCGGGTTCTGAATGCGGCAGTGTTACTTCACTCCAAAGTTTCCCTAAAGACACAGGTTTTTGCGCAGTCGCGAAGTTAAAGAAAGGCTCAGCTACAGTGAGCAAGCAGAAAGTCGACTTTACGACAGACCTTGGTGTATTAACACCTAATAGCAAACTAACAGACAATAACGGTGAAGCCATTATTATCGTTAGTAATCCTGATTTACTTGTCAATGCAGGGACAATTACTGCAACGACAACTCCAAAAGATTCCACAACGGCGCTAACAGCTACCCGCAAGTTTGAGTTTTTAAGTGTTAGCGATGGTACCTCTCCTGCCGTTCCTAAACTCAGCGCCAGTATTTTAAATAGCTCAGCCTTAGTGACTCGCTTCAAAGTCGATGAGTCGGTGCAACTGCAAGCCATATTGCTCGATAGCGAAAGCAACGGCATCGAAGGCGCGAAAGTGACGTTCGCCGCAGGTTCTGCAGCGCTGAATCCTGCAAGTGCGCTGACCAACACCCAAGGTATTGCGCAGGTGCCCTATACGCCAAGTGCAACTGAATTAGGGGCAAACTCCCTCACGGTCACAGTGGACTACCAAGGTCAATTGCTGCAAACCAGCAGTCTGTATGAAGTCTTGAGTAAAGATGCGGTAAATCAAGAAGGTACGCTGAAACTCGGCTCATTCAATGGTGCTGTCTTTACCGAAGGTAAACTGGCGAGCACCTTAACGGCCGATGCCAATGGCGCATATAAGATCAGCGCAGGTGGCAGCTTTGGGGTGACCGCAAGTTTAGTCTTAGAGGCCAATGACGGTACTATTACCCGAGTGCAAACCCCCTCTTCCATCAGCTTTAGCTCAGATTGCACCAACAGCAATAGTGCGACACTCGATACCCCAGTGACGACCTTATCGGGTAATGCGAGCTCAACCTTCCAAGACACAAGTTGCAGTGGCAATAGCGAGCATAGCGACCAAATCATCGCCACCACAGTGGCGGGCAATCAGACCTTAACGGCCAGTCAGCCCTTTACCCTGCAACGCCAAACGCTGGCCAGCTTAAGTTTTGAATCAGCAGAGCCAGCACAAATTCGCATCAAAGGTGCGGGCGGCACAGGTGCAAGCGAATCCTCTTTAGTTAGCTTCAAAGTCACCAGCGCCAACGGTCAACCCGCAGCACAACAAGAAGTCAGCTTTACCTTAGACACTGTGGTTGGTGGTTTAAGTTTTGCTAATGGCACTGCGAATGCGCAAAGCCTGACTAACTCCCAAGGTATCGCCAGTGTGCGCGTATTATCCGGCACTGTCCCCACACCTGTGCGTGTGGTCGCTACCGCCGTTGATACTGATACTAAAGAAGTCATCACTAGCCAATCTGAACAATTAACTGTAAATACTGGTCTACCGCAACAGTTTGGGTTTAGCCTATCAACGACAGTATTCAATCCAGAAGCAGGTGACTTTAATGGTGAAACTGCCACTATCACTATTCGAGCCTCAGATAGTTTCGGTAATCCAGCGCCCGATGATACCGCGGTCAACTTCACCACAGAAGGTGGTGGCATAACCTCTCCATGTTTAACTAAAAATGGCACTTGTAGCGTCGTTTGGACATCACAATCAGCACGCGTACCCGATCACCGCATCACGATTCTCGCTTATGCCTTAGGTCACGAAACCTTCTTCGATACCAATGGCAATAACATCTTCGATGATGCCGATATCAGTAAAGACATCAATGGCATGCCTGTGACCGACTTGGCTTGTTTAACGAATTCAGGCGTCCCGAAAAAATGCACAGGTAATGGCATGGACATCGAAGCCTATTTGCCTAGTGGTTTCAGTGATCTAGGTGATGCGTTTAGGGATGACAATGAAGATGGCATTCGGAATTCAGCCGAACCATTTTGGAATACCCAAGCAAAAGAATATAGTTTTGCCGATGGTAAATTTAACGGTCCACAATGCGAAAGCGCACTCTGCGGCAAAGGCCAAGCCAATAAAACCTATATCCGCAAAGCCTTAGTAATGAGCATGTCAGGCTCACAGGCTTATCTCAGTGTGATGCAAGACGGTGTGTTATTGCCGAGTGTGAATGACATCAAACCTGTCGCCGTTGGTGCGAGTTCTGAGTTTGTAGTATTTGTCCACGACAGCGCGAATCAAATCATGCCTGCTCAGACAAGTATCGAGCTTTGCGTCGATTGTGCTGGAGCGCCTAAAACCTTCGAAGTGCCCAATACTGTTTATGCTAAAGGCAGTCTAGGTTCGCCGCTGAAATTTACGGCATCGGCCAATGCTAGTGTATCGCTGAAAGTCACAACCCCTAAAAATGTGGTCACTGACAACTTAGGTTTCACAGTGCCATCGCTTTAAAACTCGATTAAGCAAACTGAAAAGACCCGCGAATGCGGGTCTTTTCAATTGGACGTTTGATTAGAAGGCTATGCTGCCTCAATCAAACCCTTGTCAGTTATTAACAATAGCTGCAACGCTATGATCCTATGCAGCAACTAATTTTGTAACTCTACTGCTCGGCGTAAACGTATGCTACGCAGGGCCAAATATAAAGCTCCCGCGGCAGCCCAAATTAATCCCAATTCTAATGACTGTGGCTCTAAGTTCGCCCAAAGCACGCCAATAGTGCCAGCGCCACACAGGGGCAAGACTAAGTATTGCAGGTGATCTTTAAAGGATTGATTACGTCGCTCCCTCACATAAAACTGCACTATGACGGCTAAGTTCACGAAGGTGAACGCCACTAAAGCGCCAAAATTCACTAAGGCTAAAGCCATTTCCAAATCAAATGATACCGCAGACAGCGCCAGCGCTCCCACCAATAAGACATTAAATGCAGGGGTACGCCACTTAGGGTGGATATAAGCAAACCCTTTACGTGGCAGCATGTTATCTCGCCCCATCACATACAAAATCCGTGCAACGCCAGCGTGTGCAGCCATGCCGGATGCCAACACCGCCACTGTAGTCGCCACTAATACGATGGACTGAAATAGGTTTCCTCCAACGTAGAGTGCGATTTCGGGCAATACCGCATCAAGCTGCTGGAAGCGGGAAATATCGGGGAAATAAAGCTGAAGGAAATAAGACACGCCGACAAAAATCACCCCACCAATCAAGGCAGTCAACACGATAGCGCGAGGAATAACACGCTGCGCATCCTTCGTTTCTTCGGTCAGCGAGCTCAAACCGTCGAAGCCGAGGAAGGAAAAACACAAAATAGTGGCGCCAGTAAATAACGGCACAATCGCCATATTATCGGTATAAAAAGGTCGTACGCTCGCAATCGCACCTTCGCCTTCACCAAGGGAAATGCTATAGGCCATTAATGCTATAAACACGAGAATAATGGCGATCTGCACAAACACTATCACCCCATTAAAGTTAGCCACCAAATCAATCCCTTTAAGATTGAGCAGGGTCATTATGGTCACGAGTGCGAAAATGAAGATCCAAGGTTCGACAGTGGGGAACATGGCGGTTAAATAGATTTTTGCCAACAACATGTTGATCATTGGCATAAACATATAATCAAGCAGTGACGACCAGCCCACCATAAAGCCGACATTCGGACTAAAGGTTTTCTGGGCGTAGGTGTAGGCTGATCCCGCGTAGGGATATTTACGCACTAAGTGGCCATAACTGAACGCGGTAAACAAAATTCCCGCCAGCGCGAATAGATAAGACGTAGCCACATGGCCAGAGGTAATCTCGGAAACAATACCAAAGGTGTCAAAAACAGCCATAGGCGTGAGATAGGCGAGCCCCATCACTACCACTTGCCATAAATTGAGGGTCTGCTTCAAACCCGGTTTGTGTTGACTCATGATCACGCCCCCATTGCACAGGGTTGAACAGCTAACCATGCATCTGCAATTGGTTTTGGCATGTGACTCACCATCAGCACTTTAGGCTTAATGGCTAACTCAACAACTTGATTTACGGCAATGACCGAAAATTCGGCGCACAACAGCCCCATTGATTTGTCCTCATTAAAATAGGTTCAGCCGAACCTCATATCATTTCCGGATGTTTACCGGCCTCAATTGTTTTAAAACGCATACTCTCTAAATAAATTAACCGAGATACTGAGTACCTCGGCCATTTTTTCGGCGCGCATTCTCCCCCAAAACCAATAAGAAGACAACCCAACAAGGGCACTTTGCTGGCTATCTGCGCGATGAGAGTTAACTTAACGGAATAAGCAGGGATAAGCTCAAGACAGGATAATTTTTCATTTGTATTAAATTTGTTATTGGAAATGAAGCAGATATAGATATAATCGTTCGGCAAAACTAAACAGGGGCCGTTTAATTTGCGAAGCGACTGCTTCATTTGTTTTATCGCATCAAAAGGAAGATGACATGCGTAAAATTACTTTAATCTCTCTGGCCATTGGCAGCTGTTTTCTCGCCGCCTGCGCCGCAAAACCACCTATTATCGCTCAAGAAAAAACCGTTGAAATCGATGGTATTAACCTAGTTTTTGGTGGCAGTTTTGATACAGAACGCAAAAACATTTCACTCTCAGTAAATGGCGACTCTGTTATGAAAGGCACTTTCCCTCCTTATACTCCGACCCAAAATTTGAGCGGCAAATACAAGGATTTCAAGATTTCTAGCCAATGCTATTTCGGCTCAGTGCTCAGCAGCCAAGGTGGCGCATTTGGCGCGATTGCTGGCGTCATTCAAGCGACTAAGTCGAGCTCAGGCGATAAGTGCGATATGCTCGTGGATGGTAAAATTGTTGAAAGTCTCTACTTCTAAAGATTAATTCCAGAAGTACCTAAACTGCCCCTGTAAAGTACAAGACCTGTAAACACTCGCGAGATGCTCTGTCCCGCGAGTCCCATCAAAGCTGATTAGCTTCAGCCAACAATCTCGCTCTGCGCTTAATACCTAAGAAAGCTAAGCCGAAGAAAACCGCAAATAAGCCCCAGAGTTGTAGCCACTTGGGCATCACACTCGCCCAACTTGCGCCCATTTGATTGAGTTCTAACATGCCCATAATTGCGGGAACGGCAGGGATAAACTGCGAACCTAAAACCAGTGGTTCAGGAATGAGCGCTATCGGCCAGACAAAACCTGACACGAATAGAATTGGCATTGAAATCAACAGTAGCACTTGGGTCGGTAAATCGCGGCGGGTAAACAAGGTGCTCATGGCGACCCCAGCAGCGGCGGTAGCCAATAAAAAAGGTAACAACCATAACGCGACAACACCCAGACTTGCCTGAATGCTGACGTGATACCAGTGATAACAATAGCCGACGTAAAAACTAGTAAAGAAAAGATAAATCAACATGAAGGCGAGTATTCGCCCACATAAAAGTTGTATGGGCGAGACCTGCTGCCAATAGCCTTTCTGGCGCCATTGCCCTGCCCCTAAAATACCTGTGCCTATGAGCAAGGTTTGATGCAAGATCAGCAAAAATAGTCCAGGTACTACATAGGGCGTATAACCTAGGCTTGGGTTAAAGGCGGGCACGCTATTGAGGTGAATTGAGTTGACACTCTGCTCAGCCTGTTTAGGATTTGTGCCTTGGGCCAACATGCCAATCAATTGCACTTGCTTGCCCGCGTCCATACCCGCGCTCACTAAGCCTTCGACAACCGCGGAGTAAATCAGGAAATAACTGGCATCGCCGCCATAACTTAACGTCACTCCCTTACCCAGCATTAAGTCACGGCGGAAACCTTCTGGGATCACCAGTAAGCCGTGGGCCTTGCGCGTCTCAATAAAACGCTTCGCCTCGGTAATCGAACCCACTTGGCCTATGACTTGGATTTTTGCACTAGCGTCAGCATGGCGGATCAACTGGCGGCTTAGGGAGGAATGATCTAAATCTACCACGATCAGTTGTTGCTCGGTCGGCACTTGGTTCAGATAAGGTAAAGGATATAAAATCGAATAAAACAGCACACCACCAAACAAGGTCACTGCGATCGCTTTATCGCTAATAATGGCCTTAAGTTCAGTTAATATCAGTCGCCACATATTCATCCTATTGCTCCTTCGCAGGTAAGGCTGCGTCCGAGTCATATGCAGTCACGATAGTATTGGCGGTGATCGTGATGGGCAGTAATTTACGCGATAACAAATAGATCAAAGGCAGCAAACAGATAAAGCCCCAATAACTGCTGAGCTGGCTCGCCACATTAGGCCAAGCGGCGCCGTAACTGACGACGCTCACATGGGACTCAATATAGTGGCTCGACGGCATTATCTGTCGCCACCACTGCGCCAATTGCGGCATATCATGGGTGGGGAAAGTGATCCCCATAAAGGCAAAAGCGGGCGCAAATAAGGCTGTGCAAAAACTGATGACCCGCGCACTGTCACGCATTACCACAAAGATTAATAACACCACACTCCAGACCGCCAGCAACATCACTAATTGCGCTAACAGCAATAGGGCTAAACTGCCGGCCATCGGCAGCGCGAGATACAAGTACAGCCAAGCTAAAATAAAGCCGCCCTGCAGCATCAATATCGGCGTAAACAACACTAATTTGGCCAGCACCTTAGGCCAAAAATGCTCGGTTAAGGTATTTGCTATGCCATTGACCTGAGTCGTGGGCGCTAAATGCAGCTCTCGATTTAAGCTGTTGGCCATGACCAACATAGATAATAATTGCCACAGCGCAACGAGCACTGGCGGCACTAAGAAGCCTATATAGTTGTTATTTCGGTTAAACAAAGCCGTTGTTTGGCTTTTGATTGGGCTTAAATTGACTGCCACTTGGGATTTAGGTGTACCGTTGGCGAGCTGTTTTAAACCCGCGACTTGCAACAAACCATCACCCAGACTCAGCTGAATTTGGCTTGAGAGTAACTTGCCCACCAGCAAAAATTGGCTGTTGTAGCGCACATCTATGGTGGGCTTGTGGCCAGTGAGCAAATCTTTTTTCATATCATAGGGAAAGACCACGATAGCGTAGACTTTCGCCTGCTGCATCGCCGACACAGCCGCGGCTAAATCGGTGAAGTTTTGTGGCTCAGTCACAGGATTTGCCTTTAGCTGACGGGTCAGCATGCGGCTTAACTGACTGTGGTCTTGATCGACAATCGCCACCGGTAATTGCCTTGGCAACCCCGCACTGAATAGCCACCACAGGCATAACATCCCGATCAGCGGAATATAACTGATCAACGCCAGCTGCCAAGGGTCGCGCCACAGCGCATTGAGCTCACGGCGAACTAACGCGATGAGCAAGGCCATAAAGCTTCTGCTCGATGGCTGTGATTCATCCTTAGTTTTGTCGACCGTATTGGCGTTGGGCGTGCGTTCAGTCACGGCTTTTACTCACTGCGCAGCAACACAGACATACCGACACGCAGATCGGCAATCGGCTGGCTTGGACGCAATTCCACTTCGAAGGTGCGCATATCAAAATCATGACCACTTTCGGTCGAACGCCAAGTAGCAAAATCGCCCATCACGCTGATATGGGACACAGTAAATTCCACATCTTGCCCGAGTGCTGGAATATTCAGCTGAACTTTTTGGCCTTGCTTGAAGCGCTTAAGTAGGTCTTCGCGCACTTGGAACACAGCCCATGAATCCTGCATATCAATCAGGCTCACAATCGGAAAACCGCTAGGCGCTAATTCACCCGCCTGCAATAACACGTCGCTGATTTCACCCGACTTAGGCGCGCGCATTTGGCTATCTTGCATAATGGCGTTAACTTCTTTTACCGCACCTTCGGCCATACGGGCGTTACCTGCGGCAGCGGCTTTGGTTTCGACCCGCGCGCCTTCCTGTGCCATTTGATACATGGCTAACGCCGCTTGCTCTGTGTATTTCGCCGCTTGCCATTGGGTAAAGGCTTCATCGCGTTTTTGTCTCGCGGCCACACCTTCGTTGAAGAGATTTTCGACGCGAGTATAAGTGGTTTTAGCCAGCGTTGCAGCTGCCTGTGCCTTGAGCCATTGCTCTTTGGCCGCCATCACTTCTTGGCTACGGGCACCGTTGTTAGCTTCAAGCTGCATCGCTTTAGCGGCATCGCGGCCACCTTCGGCTTGCATCAACTTAGCATCCAACTCAGGGCTGTTGATGGCGAACAGCAAATCACCTTCGGCCACACTGTCACCACGGCGCACCAGCACTTGCTCAACACGGCCTGGCACCTTAGAGGAGACATTGTATTCGCGGGCTTCAATCTGGCCCTGTAACAGGCTCGGCTGCGGACTGTAAGCCAGCTTGAGGCCATAGGCCAAGATAAGGCCTAATGCGACCAACGCCACAAGGGCAAGTATTCTGTTAGCGCGCATTGTTTGTCTCCTGCACTTGGGTAAGGGCTATGGTACGACCGATAAATTCATCTAATTGACCACTGATGGCCATTAATCTGGCATAGGCTTGCACATAACGATAACGGGCGGCCAGTTGTTGAGTTTTGACTGCGCTGAGTTTCAGCTCGGCATCGACTCTGTCGATAGAAGTTGAAAGCCCTTGATTAAAGGCGATTTCACGTAGGCGCAGGTTTTCGGTGGCGAGTTCGAGTGAGGTATCGAGCGCCGTCACTTCTTCTTCGGCCTGTAATAATTGGCGATAGCTTTGGTCCAGTAACAGACTCAAGTCTTGCCGAGTTTGCGCCTTGGTGTAACGGGCTTGCAAGAGTGCACTCTTGGCAGCTTCGACCTTACCACTGCGACCGTCGCGGCTGAGCAGAGGGATATTTACACCGACACCTACCATCCAGTTAGGCGTAATACTCGACAATAAAGTGTCTTCTTCATACAAGGTATAGTTACCAAAGAGAAAGACCGTTGGATGGTATTTGCCTTTTTCCAATGAGATTAAACCGTTTGCTTGAGCTTCTTTTGCTTCGAGTAATTTGAGTGCAGGATGTTGGCTCAGCGTCACTTGGGTGAGCTGACCCAAAGACGGCGCATGCGGCAAGACAAATAAAGGTGACTCAGTGCCGACATCGCTTTGCTGCAACATACGCGACAGGGCGATAACCGCCATTTCATGTTGACGGCGAGCGCTGCCTAAATTGACTTTGGCATTGTCTAAGGCGACCTGCGCATTGAGGCGCTCAACCTTAGCTATTTGCCCTTCTCGCTCTAACGCTAGCGCATGATCAACATGCTTAGTTAAAGAGCCAACGAGATCGGTTTGGGTGTTCACCAATGCCAGCGTGACATCAACAGCGTAATATCTGTCCACCAGCAAGGTAAATAAATCACGGGTGGCAAGCTGTAATTCTTGTTGCTTCTCAGCCACCATAGCCGCGTGTATGCCTTGGGCTGCGGTGATCTGCCCGCCCGTATAAATCGGCCACATAGCCTGCAAACTAGCATTAAAAATATCTTGCTCGCTTAAGGGCAACGGGGGAATACCCGCAATGATGCCCCCCAGCGAAGGCGGGATAGATATAACTGAATTTAACTCTTTTAAATCAAACTCTATCGGTTTATCTAGATGAGTATAGCTACCGTGAATTTCTAAAGAAGGCAGATTTAAGCTCTCGCCCGCCTCTTCTTCACCTTTAGCGCGATTAACTTCCTGGGATTGCGCTTGCAACTTGTCGCTCACCTTCAGCACTTGTTGCCAAGCGTCGGTGAAGCTCGTGGGCTGGGCATGGCCAGCCAAAGGCAATAAACAAGGCAAGGGCAGTAAACACAGCCAAGCCACACGTGATAGTTTCATTAACACCTCTAGAGTAGTTACTCTAATTTCCTTTGCGAATGATAACATCCATCATGGTAAGCGGCTAGAAGGACGATCACAGAGGATCGAACCTAGTACTCTTCGACCGAGCGACTAAGGCGATTTATCTCAGTTTTGCTCCTTGGCGCTCAACATGCTCATGCGCTTAAGCATGAACATGAGCATACATTTCAATATGAGCATGAAGCCGAACAAAGCCTTGCCAGTTAACGCACTTATCGCCATCGCGCATCTACAAGCTCAACGAATACTAAGCCGTACCACCCACAGTTAAGCGATCTAACTTCAAGGTTGGTTGACCTACGCCTACAGGGACACTTTGACCGTCTTTACCGCAAACGCCAACACCTTGATCTAAAGCCATATCGTTACCGACCATAGAAATCTGACTCATGGCCTCAGGGCCGTTACCGATTAAGGTGGCGCCCTTAATGGCTTGTGTGACTTCACCATTTTCAATCAAATAGGCTTCGGATGCGGAGAACACAAACTTACCCGAAGTGATATCCACTTGGCCACCGCCAAAGTTCGGGGCGTAAATGCCCTTCTTCACTGACTTGATGATCTCGCTTGGATCCGACTCACCCGCCGTCATATAGGTGTTAGTCATACGTGGCATAGGTAAATGCGCGTAAGATTCGCGGCGACCGTTACCCGTTGGCGCAACGCCCATCAAACGAGCATTGAGTTTGTCTTGGATGTAACCCTTTAAAATACCGTCTTCAATCAATACGGTTCTTTGAGTCGGCACACCTTCATCGTCGATGCTGAGTGAACCGCGACGATTAGGCAAGGTGCCATCATCGACCACAGTCACTAACTTAGAGGCGACTAACTGACCCATCTTACCGCTGAAAGCACTGCTGCCCTTACGGTTAAAGTCGCCCTCTAAACCATGTCCAACCGCTTCGTGGAGCAATACGCCGGGCCAGCCATTGCCTAACACCACTGGCATTTCGCCCGCTGGCGCATCAATAGCATTAAGATTGACCTGCGCTTGACGCACAGCTTCGCGGGCAAAGGCGAAGCACATAGGTAAACCTGTGTCATCGCTTGCCATTAACACGCCGTAGTCATGACGACCACCGCCACCGGCACCGCCACGTTCACGTTTACCGTTTTCTTCTAAGATCACGCTACAGTTAAAGCGCACTAAAGGACGAATATCGGCCGCTAAAGTGCCATCGCTGGCAGCGATAAGGATTTCTTCGTGCACGCCCGCAAGGCTAACAACGACTTGAATAATGCGGCTATCTAAACTGCGAATAAAAGCATCTGCTTCTTTCAGCAGATTGATTTTTTTGACTTCTTCCATCGCCGCAATCGGATCTAAACTGTCGTATAACGCCAAGGCTTTTTGACGTTTAAAGGCTTGAACCTGAGTTTGCTCACCGGCACTGGCAATGCCGCGTGCGGCCTGTGCGGCAGCGCTTAGGGCTGCTGGCGTAATATCATCGGCATAGGCGAAACCGGTTTTTTCACCGCTGATCGCACGCACGCCTACACCGCGTTCGATATGGAAACTACCGTCTTTAATGATGCCGTCTTCCAGCACCCAAGACTCGTGGCGACTACCTTGAAAATAGAGATCGGAATAATCGATTTTGTGCTGATGTATGGTGTTTAGATAGGTTTGCAGCCCCTCTAACGCTAACCCATTCTTCAATAAACTTTGCTCTACTTGTGCTAAAAATGGCATCTATGCTCTCTTTGACCCCAAGGGATCTTGATATTCTGAGTGTAAATTCGCTGTACTAATTCTGTACGTAAATCGCTGTCTAATTCGGTATTGCCGCTCGCCAGTGCGGGCGGTTATTTCAAGCTTGGCTCAAGGAAACGATTATGCTGCATCACGGGCATTTTACGGCGAATACTGTGCAGTTCGGTTAAATCGACCTCGGCCTGCACCCAACCCGTACCCGTTTTACGTTCAGCCAAAATATTGCCCCAAGGACCGACTATCATGCTCTGCCCCCAAGTTTCACGACTGCCTTCGTTATGCTGTCCCCACTGAGCTGCAGCAAGAATAACGCATTGGGTTTCAATCGCTCTGGCCTGTAACAAGACTTGCCAATGGGCTTCACCTGTCACTTTGGTAAAGGCCGATGGCAAGGTAATGATCTCGGCCCCCGCAAGACGCATCGCCCTAAATAAGTCGGGAAAGCGTAAATCATAACAGATGGCTAGGCCAATTTTGCCAAAAGGTGTATCGATAACGCTAATGTGATCACCGGGGCAGAAGGTTTCGCTCTCACGATATTGCTTTGTACCATCGGCAACATCCACATCAAAGAGATGCAGCTTATCGTAATGCCCTAAAGTATCACCTTTATCATCAAACAGATAACTGCGGCTATAGACGCGGCCATCCTCAGCCAGCGCCGGAATAGTACCTGCCACCATAAATACCTGATATTTGGCGGCCAGTGCACTTAACGCCGATTTGAGCGGGCTCTGATGAGCATCACCCGCATAGGCGAGTTGCTGACTTTCGTGGCCACCAAACAGTAAACTGCATTCGGGCAACACGACTAAATGGGGCGCATCGGCATCCCGTTTGAGTTCGTTAAGCTGCGATTCGATAAACAGCAGATTGGCGCTGACGTCGCGACTGCTCTGACATTGCAACAGGCTGATGTGCATTCTGATCTCCCTGAATTTGCTTAATCGGTTCTACTGCTGGCTGATTCTCTGGTGTGGCAGGCGTGTTCGGCGCTTCAGGCGAAGGCGTTGCTTGAGGTTGCACCAACTTTAAATCGGGCGCTTTCATTTGATCTGTGGCTGGCTTTGGCTCTTCTGACTTTGATTCTTCAGTTCTGGCCTCTTCAGGCTTAACGTCTTTTGGCTCAAGCGCTTCTGATTGTGCTTCTTGAAGCTGTGGCTCAGATTTCGTCTCTACCGGCTGAGTGATATCGGTATTATGACTTGCGGCTTCGGTCGGCGCCGCTGGGCGCTCAACTCCAACAACAGGTAAAATGGCCTCAGGAATTTCAATTTCTTTACTCTTACGCTCCAGCTCTTCAACCACAGGTTCAGCCATAGTGCCGGTCACCCGAAAACGAATTTCTGAAATCACCTCAATCACAGGCTCAAGCACTTTTGTCAGCGCAAATGCGCCCAGACCGAGCGTCCACGCACTGGTACTGAGCAATACCACAGTCGGCACACTCGAGGCTAATTGCGGCACAAAGCGGATGTCGTAATTCAAACTTTCAGTGGTGAGATCCGTATAGCCACGGACCTTCATATTGCCCGCAATCGCATCCATTTCGGTATCAGTGGTTTTCACTACACCGTTATCAATTTGCAGATTGCCATTGAAGGAGTTGAAATACATGCCCTGACCGAAGACATCGGTGAAATCCAGCGACAGTTTGCGTACCAAAGAATCTAAGCTGAACAAGGAAAAAATGCGCGCGCCCTTATCACTCACCTGAGATAAATGCCCTTTGCCTAAGTCGAACTTCACCTTGCCATTTAAGGTTTCGAGGGAGAAAGCATAAGGCGCACCTTGCCAAGACAAATCCGCGTTAACCTTTAATGGCGCTTCATTGACGCCGGGATCTATGCCCAATTGGGCCGAGAGGTAATTAAACTGAGTGGCGTTCAATTCGACACTCAAATCAGTTTTATTCTGCCCTGCCTGTTGTTGCCAAATACCACTGCCCTGCAAGGTCACATTGGGCGTAGTCAACGACAGGGTTTGGATTTTATAGCCTGCCGCTTGTGGGCCCGCCTGCAAGACTAGCTTGCCAAAAGGCTTATCGAAGAAACGAAAATCCTCCACATTCACGGCCACGGGTGGCAGGTTAGTGAGCACTTGATCACTGGCAAAATCGGCATCGGTATCCGACTTAACCTCGGGTGAAAAATAGAATTTGCTCGCCACAACTTTGAGGCCTTGGGTTCGCCAGTTGGGATAGAAATCGACCCAGCCGTCAAATTCGTTGGCAACGGTATTAAAACGCCAGCCCGTTTCATTGGGTTTCGCATTGAGCCTAAGCTCGGTCAGCTGTTGTCCTAAAAGGTCGAGGCGGCCAATATGGGAATCGATACTCGCCACCGCAGGGAATAAACTGTCATGGGCGATATCGTCGACGAGGATGCCGGTTTTAGGTAATTTCTCTTGGCCAACAAAGGCATTAATCACAGGTAACCAGTCGGCTAGTTTCGCCTTACCAAGGTCAATTTGAATATGACCTTTCTCAGTATTTCGGGCTTCATCCTCATCGAATAAACGCCCCAATAACAAATCAAAATAACTAAAGTTAGCGCCTTTTTCAGTATCGAAACCACCGATAAACTCGGCATGACTCGCCAGCTTTACATTTAAGGTCGCATCATTTTGATCGCCAATAAACTCAGCGACTAAAGGCCGCGGCTCATCTTCGGGTTTGGCAAAATATCCCGGGAATGACAGTTGAGTGCCAACCATATCCGAAGTCACTTTGGCTTGGATTTGATAACCTTTTTCAGTAAACAGCATAGTCATAGCGCCGTCCCAACTGATTTTACCCTGATAAAAATCACTCAAAGGATTATGCAATTCTTCGGGGAGACGATTCAGATCCCAACGACTTTTGAGTAATAGATTAAGGCCAAAATCTTTGCCTTTAGGCTGAGTATCAAAGGTTAAGTTGAGCGGCTGTTCGAACAAACGCGCTTTAATACCTTTACCTGTCACCACCTCATTCGCAAAGTCGACGATACCCGTTACGCCATTAAGCTGCAGTCCGGGCTGGGCAATATACACAGGCGTGTTATCAAAACTAATTTGACCACGAATATCTTCTGCGCCTCCTTCATACAGCGGAATACTGATATCCAAATTGCCAGTCACAGCGCCTTGCACTTGCACGACATCTAAGGTTTTACCCACTGAACCCGCCAAAGGCGAGGCTTGTAACACCTTAGTCGCCGCGCTGCCTTGGGTGGCAAGTTCAGCTTCAATCCTTAGCAGCGTGTGCTCGCCAATCGCGGGAATAAATACATGGGCCCCCGTGGCATCCACGTTCATTAGCTTGCCTTGGTTGAGCCAAAGGTCCATACGGGCATTTTCAAATAAGGCATTAAGGGATAAGTCTGTGACTGCAGGCCAATCGGGTTGAAACTGGAATTGGGCATCCGTTAAAGTAAATGCCGCTTGAAACACGCCGCTATTGTCATCGAAGGGGAACCCGTTTAAGGGACCACGCCAAACGACCTGTGCATCTTGAGTCTGACCCGATTTAAGCCCTGTATCCAAATATTCAGCCAGCGATTCGCCCATCGCCTTATTGGGGAAATACTTGTCGGCATTGGCGACATTATTGATATGAACATTAGCGGCCAGCGCCATATGCGCCGCAGCACTGAAATCCAATTTAAGCGCAGCATCTAAGCCTATGTCATCGTTCTCAAGCTGCAACTGCGACACGTTTAAACTCAACTCTGCAGTATTGAACTGACCATCAATTGCCGCACCGTTAAAGACGAGTGGCGCCGAAAATTCATCCCCAAAATCCACGCTATAAACTTGTGCTGGCAAAGAGAAATACAGCGTCTTGTCTTGCCAATGTAAGTTCAGATCTAAAGGATGGGTATTGGGGATACCGTCGACCTTCTGCCAATGTAGCTGTTTCACTTCAGTAGTGGCGAGCAAAGGCTGATCGGCCTTTTGATACAGTCGAATGGGCCCAATGCTGGCTTCAGGCGCTAAAGCATGCCATTGATGTAATACGGTTTTATCGACTCCGGGGAATAGCGGTAACAGGGGTAATAGGTTTTGAGTGTTAACTTGATTCACATAGGCAAAGAATTCGTCATGTTGACGCTTAGCCGCCAGCGTTAACTGCGGCCAATGCTCACCGTTAGTGACAAAGTCGAGCCCTGAGCTCTGTACTTCCCAGCCTGAATCCTTTGGCTGCCAAATGATATCACCCGCTTGGATTTCAAATCGTTGTGGCGCTTCCTTTAAGGTCCATTGCAACCAACTCGGCTCAAAATGCACCATGGCAGAGCTGATGCTGCGATCGGCAAACGTAAGCCAAGCCTTAAGATTAACGACCCCTTCTAAGGGTAATTTTTTGCTCGCATCATAGGGGTTAGGCTGACGCGACGCCCACTCACCTAAGTCTAATGAGTTCGCCGCCAGATAAATCTGTCCCGTTAAGCTGTCGGGATTAGCGCCATCGCCATTGAGATCTAACTGTAATCCCAGAGATTCATGCTCAGAGGCATTATCATCGAGATACAGTTCCCCTGCACCGCGGTGACGCTCACCGTTATTGCGCCAGTTTAGCTGGCGAATATGGATCGGGCGAAACTCTTGGCGCAAACTCAGCAACTGCACTGTGGCATGGGTTAACGAAAATCTGTCGAGTTGCTTGAGCAATAGGGCATAGAGCCAATCAACTTGCGGCGCTTTATTGGTTGCGTCGGGATTATTTTCGGTCAGCTTGTCCATATTTAACGCGATATGGACACCATCAAAATTGACATCTTCGATACGCGGCGTGAAGGTCAGCAGCGATTGCCAAAAATCTAACTTCACTTGTACATTCTTGATAATCAGGGTAACAGGCAGCTGCTCCTGCGGCGGGATAACTAGATTATCTATGTTAATTGCCGGACCAAACGCTTGCCAGTGGGCGGATAATTCCCCCACTTGCACATCAACCTTATATTCGCTTTTTACGTAATCAACCAGTTGCTGGCGCACCCCATCAACCTGTGGCAATAAGCCACGGATCAAACTCACTGCAAGCGCAAATAGCACTAAGATTAGCGCGATAAATTGCCAACAAAAACGACTTAGTTTTTTTGCAGTAAAAGGTGCCGCCACTACATCATCACCACATCGTATTTGTGCTGTGAGTACATAGGCTCATTTTGCAAACGGATACGCTTACCTATGTAAACCTCAAGTTCAGCAATCAGATGATTTTCATCGGTATGCAGGCTTTGATACACGGCTGGCGAACAGTACAACAGGAATTCATCGGCATCATAGGCGCGGTTTAATCGAATGATTTCGCGAAACACTTCATAGGAAACGGTCTCAACCGTCTTCATGCTGCCCGTGCCATGGCAGGCGGGGCATTCGCCGCAAACCACATGCTCTAGACTTTCGCGGGTTCGCTTACGGGTCATTTCAACTAAACCTAAGCCAGAGAATCCACTTACATTGGTTTTCACTCTGTCTTTAGACAAAGCGCTGGTTAAGCTGCTGAGCACCCGAGCCTTATGATCCGCCGTCATCATGTCGATAAAATCGATAATTATGATACCGCCGAGATTACGCAGACGTAACTGCCTCGCTATGGCTTGGGTCGCTTCGAGATTGGTATTAAAAATGGTTTCTTCAAGATTTCTGTGCCCAACAAAGGCGCCGGTATTGATATCCACAGTCGTCATGGCTTCGGTCTGATCGATAATCAAATAGCCGCCAGACTTGAGCTCAACCTTACGACCAAGCGCGCGTTGAATTTCGTTCTCCACATCGTAGAGATCGAAAATAGGCGCAGGCCCTGAATAATGCTCAATCTTCTCGGCAATCTCAGGCATAAACTCTTGGGCAAAGGACTGTAACTCGGCAAAGGTGCGGCGAGAATCGACTTGAATACGGTCAAGTTCAGTACCGACAAAGTCACGCACAATCCGCACGGGTAAGGCTAAATCTTGATATAAGAGCGACACACCGCTGCGCTTACGTCGCTCGCTCACCTTTGACCAAACTCGCCTTAAAAACGCCGCATCTTGGGATAATTCATCCTCACCCACACCTTCGGCGGCAGTGCGGATAATAAAACCACCGTCATCATCGACATAGGGCAAAGTGATTTGCTTGAGGCGACTGCGCTCTTCTTCAAGCTCGATACGCTGGGAAACGCCAACGTGGCTAGAGCCAGGCATAAAGACTAAATAACGGGAAGGCAAAGTGATATCGGTAGTCAGGCGTGCGCCCTTAGTGCCCAGCGGATCTTTAACCACTTGCACCATAATGTCTTGTCCTTGACGGACTAATTCGGCGATATCACGGACAACAAAATGACCTTTCTCAACATCGGCAACGCATTCAGTGTGCGGCACTATGTCGGAAGCATGTAGAAAAGCGGCTTTATCTAAGCCAATATCGACAAAGGCGGCTTGCATACCGGGCAACACACGGCTGATTTTACCTTTGTAAATATTGCCAACTAAACCCCGTTTCATGCGGCGTTCAATGTGTACTTCTTGCAGCACGCCATGCTCAACTAAGGCTACGCGCGCCTCAGAGGGGGTTACGTTGATCAGTAATTCTGAACCCATCTTGCGCTGTATTTTATTTGGATTTAAGCGACTGGTATTCACGACTCACCCCATTCGGGAAACTAGATTAATTAATCGAAGTTACAAACTAGAAGTTACCCACTATCTAAGCATGAAAACCGAATAAAGGATCAAGGCTAAGGGTAACTTCATGGAGATACTCGATTAAGAGCCTAAAACCTCCACAAGGTTCATTCTAACCTCAAGCCGCAATACCAGTAACAAGGCGTTAAATCAGCCCAACCTCGGCTAACAACTCACGTGTTTCAACCAAAGGTAAACCCACTACGCCAGAATAACTGCCTTCAATCTCAGCCACAAAGCAACCGCCAAGCCCTTGGATACCGTAACTACCGGCTTTATCCATTGGCTCTTGTGAAGCGACATAAGCGTCGATATCGGCGGCCGATAAAGCGCAAAAACGCACTTGTGTTTCGACTAAGCGCACTGAGGTTTTGAAGCTTAAATCTACATCTGCTTGGTAAGTCAGCGCCACAGCGGTCATTACTGTATGCGTTCGGCCAGATAATTCAATGAGCGTACGCTTAGCATCGGCCACATCCAGTGGTTTGCCTAATATTTGGTTTTCAAGCACAACGATAGTATCAGAACCTAATACAGCAGGCTGTGACATATCTGCGCATAATGCCAGTCCAGCATGGGCTTTTTCGGCGGCTAAACGTCGTACATAATCCCTTGGCGCTTCACCTTGCTGCACGGTTTCATCGATATCTGGAGCCACTTGCGTGAAACAAAACTCAGGACGACCGAGTCCAATGTGTGCCAATAATTCTTTGCGACGTGGCGAAGTTGAAGCTAAAACTAAATCCACAGTTAGCGAACCTTATAATGACGTCGAACCCGACGTAGAATCCAAAATATCCAAGGCCAGATCACTAATCCTGAAATCGCAGGTAAGAATAGATCCGTATCGAAGACCGCCTCTTGCATGACAAACTCGACCCAGTAAATCACTAAGTGATACATACAAATGAGCAGCATGATCACCAACGACTGTTGCCACTTAGGGAAATTTCGCAATCGCTGGCAATGCAAGATGGCGACATAAATCACCAAAGACATCGCTAAAGAGCGCACACCTAAGGTGGCACCCAATAAAATATCCAACACTAGGCCTAAGACCCAAGCGGTTAAAATGTTGTATCTATGGGGTAATGCGATAGACCAGTAGAGCACAATCATCAACAACCAGTCGGGACGCCAAGCATCGACCACACTCGGCAAAGGCATGATCTGGCTGATCACGCCGATAAATAATGTCACCCAAACAATGAAGCGCCCATTGGCTGCTTGAAAACTCATTGGTGCACCTCAGTCGCTGGAGGAGTGGTTTCCGTTGCCGGTTTGGCCACAGTGGCTGCGGGTGTAGTCACAGGCTTAGTCGTGTCTGCAGATGTACCTTCCGCTGGACTCGCACTGCCAATTTTTGATGAGTTTTCAATAAGCGAATGATCCGCAGCGGGGACTGTAGGCTGATTAGGCAAGGTCACACCCGAATCGGGAGACGGCCAAATCAACAACACATAACGAATACGATCTAAAGCGGCTAACGGTTGGGCCGTGACTCGAGCGTAACTTTGACCATCTTCAGTCAAAACCTCCATGACTCGCGCAACGGGATAACCTTCGGGGAAACGATTGCCTAAGCCTGAAGTCACCAATAAATCGCCGACACGAATGTCAGTACTCTTGGCCACATGGCGCAGTTCTATCTCATCAAGCTCACCCGTACCATTGGCGACAAGGCGCACATCATTACGGGTAATACGCACAGGTAATCCGTGCGATACATCGGAGAGCAATAACACCCGGCTGGTCATTTCACTGACCTGCACCACTTGGCCGACAACACCTTGTGCATCCACCACGGGCTGACCGACAAATACCCCGCTACGGGAACCATGATTCAGCACCACGTAATGATGGAAAGGATCGCTGGCGACCTCTAGCACTTCGGCCACCATCTTGCGCGAATCCAGATAGGCGGGTGAGCCTAACAGTGCACGCAAACGCTCATTTTCTTGGCGTAAGTGTTCGAAACGCTGTAAGCGTTCACTCATCAGCAGTTGTTGCCTGAGCAGCTCTTTATTTTGCAACGCCAGCATATTGCGGGTGGCAAAACTTTCAGATGACCAGTCAAGCGCCGCACCGGGCACGCTGGCTAAATACTGTAATGGACTAAAGACAGAGGATAGGTTTTGCCGCACAGGATCGAGGCGATGATTAGCCACAAGCAAGGCCACCGACAAAATAATTGCCAGTGTCAGACGGAATTGGTTTGAAATACCACGAACAAAAATTGGCTTCATAGGAAAGCTAAGGCGGTGATTAACCGCCCTATACCGAAGTTAAATTAGGTTTCTTCGGAGAACAGATCGCCGCCGTGCATATCAATCATTTCGAGGGCTTTACCACCGCCACGTGCTACGCAGGTCAATGGATCGTCCGCCACCATTACTGGAATGCCGGTTTCTTGCATTAATAAACGGTCTAAATCACGCAATAACGCACCACCGCCAGTTAACACCATACCGCGCTCAGAAATATCTGAAGCTAATTCTGGTGGAGATTGTTCTAACGCCACCATCACAGCACTTACGATGCCAGATAATGGCTCTTGTAAGGCCTCTAAAATTTCGTTGCTGTTCAGTGTAAAGCTACGAGGTACACCTTCAGCCAAGTTACGGCCGCGGACTTCGATCTCTAGCACTTCATCGCCAGGATAAGCAGTACCGATAGTGTGCTTGATACGCTCAGCCGTGGCTTCACCAATTAAGCTACCGTAGTTACGGCGAACATAGTTGATGATCGCATCATCAAACTTATCACCACCGATACGGACGGAAGACGAATACACTACGCCATTCAGCGAAATAATCGCGACTTCAGTGGTACCACCACCGATGTCCACTACCATAGAACCCGTCGCTTCAGATACAGGTAAACCCGCACCAATCGCAGCAGCCATAGGTTCTTCAATCAAATACACTTCGCGAGCACCAGCGCCCATGGCTGATTCACGGATCGCACGGCGTTCAACTTGAGTGGCGCCAACTGGCACACACACTAGAACCCGTGGACTTGGACGAAAAAAGCTATTGTTGTGCACTTGTTTGATAAAGTGCTGCAGCATTTTCTCAGTCACATAAAAGTCAGCGATTACACCGTCCTTCATTGGGCGGATAGCTTGGATATTACCAGGCGTTCTGCCGAGCATTTGTTTAGCTTCTGTGCCGACCGCGGCAACAGATTTCTGACCGGAGCCACCACGCTCACCACGTATAGCAACAACAGAAGGCTCATTGAGCACTATGCCTTCGCCACGAACATAAATTAATGTGTTAGCTGTACCCAAATCGATCGATAGATCATTAGAAAAAATGCCGCGTAGCTTCTTAAACATGTAACTAGCCTGTATTCTGTGGAGTCAGAAGAAAAGAAAAATCAGCTAACTTTATCAATGCCACCCTGATTCCACAAGACCGAGGAGGTTAACAATCGCTAATGAAGTGATTTTTTTTCAAATCGTCCTCTAAAAAACAGTATTTAAGCGGAAAATACTGTTTATTGACGAAAATATCGACAACCGAAAACGAAGAAACATACAAACCAACAACAAATGTCAAACTCAGAAATTGCATTTAGAATCTGTCGCTAGGGTTTCAATCGACCTTCAATAAATGAAACTGATGCGCATTTCATACGAAAGACTCAGCTCGATTCAATAGCTGAGATAACTCAGATTAGTTTACCTCACGCCAATAGATAATTTTGTCATGCCCTCGGTAGCGACCAAAATACGCACTTGCCCGCGGATCAGTAAGATCTGTTGGTGATACACTATTCCAATTCCAGTACCATTCAAGCCATGTCGGCACATCCAAGGGCGCAGTCACTTGACCGCGGTATGGCGCACCACTTGAGGTGACCGCTTGCCAGAGCAACTCAAATTGGCCAGCTTGGAACGTTGCAGTCCCGCCAGAACGAGTAACACTTTGCCCCACCACTAAGTCGGGATCAAAATTGTAGCCAAGGCCGGCATTGTCCACTTGCGAACCCAAACCATACACTGCAGTGGTGCAGCTATCGTTGGTATTCAATACCCAACTGCTACCATTCCAATATTCGGCCCGAGTCGGCATACGCAGTATTTCAGTTTCAGGACCATAGGTGTTATCCATCACCACACGGCCATGACGATATTTCTGTTGGTTAGCGGATAATACAACTGCATCACAATTGCTACCGACACTGCAGTCGCCAAGGGTGGCAGCATTCATATTGGGTGTTGCTACTGAACTCACATTACCGTCATTATCAAATACTTTAATCCCCAACAGCATTTGTTCATAGGTACCATCAACTTCACCACCTACTAAAGCAGGGAGGCGCGAGAAATGGGGTTGATAATCTATGTTAGCCTCACCTATCACCCAAGAACTCGATTGCAAAGGTACAACCACGTCATTTAATCGTGCCTGCATATCATTACCATCATCATTATTTTCCCCCACCAGCAATCCCGATGCCTTAGCAAAACTGCCACGATAATTTTCTGTCACAACGCCAGCGATATTTAGCGCTTTAAGATTAAATGCCACAGCAAAATTTTGATCCATATAACTAAAGCTATTGCTACATGCAGGCATTACGCTCGGTGCGTTCACCCCAAAGCGGTCAGGAACAAATCGGCCTATGTTGGTACTCTTTGCCAGTGGTATTGAGTAAAAACTTGATCCCAAGTAACTCGCGGGCGGCGCAGCACTAAAGGTAAATACCCCCACCTCACTGATACTTTGAACGACTGTATTGAGATTATTTGTCGCGGCCACTTGATCGTAACTGGCAATACCTACTTCGCCCTGAGCACCGGGACTTGGCGCCACCAGTTGGCTCGACAACGCAATACCGGATTGAACGTAATTGGGCGTGCTTGGGTTATCGCAATAATTACTGTCGTTATCAATAACCCAGGCTTTTGCAGCAATCTGCAAATTAAAACTCTCACCGGCTTTTTTATATACAGCGCAACTAACGTCTCCCGCTGGGCACAAAGCACCGCTGTCTTTGGGCGTGATACACAGGCCAACAGGAAAACTGACGAAGGGATCGCTACCTATCATCACCAGCCCTTCATCGGGCGTGCCAGCAACACCGGTATATTTGGCGTTTAGCTCAACTTTACCAGCGTCGCTATAATTGACCGCTATCGTTGCTTTACCGCTGGCATCAAAGGTTAAATTCTGGGAAGAAGGTGACAAACTCGAACCGCTGATAGAAGCTGAGTTAATGCTAACGGCTGTTGGGGTAAACATAGATGTAGCGACAGGCGAAATATATTGACTCCATAAATCGACCCTTTTTGTTTGACCAGCAAACGTCGGCACGCACTCTAGGTTGTCATTTGACTTTCTGACCGCAGAAATAGTCGCATTTTGGGCTTTATTGGCCAGTTTATCTGGCATATCAATTAAAAAGCCGCTATCTGCAAATGACAGCGTACAAGCCGCGGTTGATAACGCGCCAGCGCCACTGCGGCACAAGGTATTACTACCAGGGACGGTGGCAGGATTTGAACTCGATACTCCGATTGTGACTGGGGTGGTGACATTATGACGTAAGTCAACAGAGGCGATTCCGTTGATGAAACCGACATTACTAACACTACTGCCATTTTGGTACCAACCGCCATTACTAGCAGGATTCAGTGACAATTGCGCACTAACAGGATCAGTAAACAGGGTACAAGGAATATTTCCATCAGCACACGCTCTGATCTGCATAGGCTCTGCCTTACAGGTGAGCGGTGATGATGAGTAATCAAATTCAAAATGATGTACTTGTAAGCCAATCGGTTTGGATTTTATTGCACAAACTTTAAAATTATCGATTTCGTGGTTGTTATTGGCGCCACCAGTAGAACCCGTAAATGACAGATAAAAATCGGCAGGAACAGAATCTTGACCTGATATCGCTCTCGCATTAAATCGAGGGACAAGTACCTGATATCCATTACCATCACGCACATCTCTGTCTAGCGATACCCAAGCTTGACCTGTGATAGTTGAATCAACTTTAATCCGATATTTATGATTGGGTGCTGCGGTTGACGTACTACGAACATCAATTCTAGGATTCAAATTCGCCGCGGTACCAGCCAAATACTGATAATTTGCCGCCACAGAACCGCGTAATGTTACCGATTGAGATCTAAATCCAGGGCCACCGATCTTCCCCTCATTCGGATTGGAAAAATTACCATACTCATCTAAACCGACACCAATCCAACCTCCCGCAAAGCCCGGCGTACCATCATCACGTTGTGCATATCCGAGTGAACCGCCAAAGCTGCCAGGTTGCGGTGTAACAGAAGCGTCCGATAAAATAACCGCAACCCCATCACCTCCCGTTCCAGATGTAGGTGACCAAGCATAATAATCAAACTCTATCGTGACGAGATTGCCTTCAGCAGGAAATAACCGCTGGTAAGTACTTGCAGTGGCCTGATTACCCAATGCTGGCGTTATTCTTAGTCGTCCCCCGTTGATAGCCGGCGGAGTAGAAGAACCCAGCACTTTCGTTGCCCAATCGTTACCTAAGCTGCTGCGGGAAAAGTCATCAGTAAAACACTCTTCAACTGGCGCGACTTTCTCCAGCGCAACAAAGCCATAGTCTTCAGCAAGATGACTACGCTCACTATCGCCATAGGTATCTTCGTCGTTCACCATACTGACTTGAGTTGCACTCAAATTACAGCGTCTTAGCCAGCCACCATCGCCACCTCGACGAGAATCTTTCCCCGCGACTAAAGTCGGAGGATTAACAAATCCAGTCAAACTCGTGTTGTAAGCACATTGCTCAGCCAGCGTTTTAGTATTTCCCCCGCCTGTGTGGGTAAGTGCAGTACCGAATTGATAGTGAACATCCTCACCATTCAGTATGACTGTGCCAACACTGGATTTTACCGCTAAATAACCAATCGTTTCTGATTGTAAACTTCGCAGATTACCAGGTTTACATTGAGTTCCAGAACGGACCTCAGAGGTATCTAAATTGAGTTGAATACCACTCGAATTTAACTGTGCCACGCTTGTCAGCCAGCAGGAAGAATTATTGCGCGTCTGCAACTGATTCAATACGACATTCAGAGACGTATTCAGCGGCACATTCGTCCAGGCAGAGTTACTCATGTTCAATGCGTTAACGGTAGAGATTCTACCTGCTTCAAGTTGACTGCCATCGGATAAAACATGTGAACCTGCCGTCACAGCAATCCAATGCACTTCCGGCATACTATTCGAAGCGATATAGCGGTTTGAGGGACTCGTTGGTTCACTTTGCACCCAAGTAAATCCGGTATTAGTCACAGATGATACAAAGGTTGATGCAGGTCCATCGTTGCTAGTATTCGCCGTTGATATTGTCGGCATAAGGAAAATAAGTGGTTTCACGCCAACAGGGAAAGCATTGG
Organism: Shewanella sp. SP2S2-6; assembly: GCF_031931965.1. Lineage (NCBI taxonomy): Bacteria > Pseudomonadati > Pseudomonadota > Gammaproteobacteria > Alteromonadales > Shewanellaceae > Shewanella > Shewanella sp. SP2S2-6. The sequence continues at coordinate 80,389 of NZ_JAUOEQ010000009.1, forward strand.
CAAACGTCACTGAAGTAGTGGTCGCTTTACCAAACTGTAATTGTAGCGGTGCAACAGGCAAATCTTCATTAATACTGCCACCACTCATGACTAAATAACGACTCGTGACACGACCATTAATAATCGAGTTATTATTTAAACTTAATGTTGCATCGCTATAAACTCGCCCATTGAGTAAAGCATCACTATTTAGCTGAATATCGCTATAACCGATAATAAGTGCAGAAGCCGTATTATTTTCATTAAATTTACCGCCATTTAACTCAAATTTTTGTTTGGTAAAAATGCGGACATTACCTTGCAAAATCACCTTAGCATTTTGGTTCAAGGTAAAACTATCTACCCAATAGTCCCCCTCGGATAAAACGAGCGTCGCCCCGCCCCCAATAGCGATAGTGTTAAATCGATACTCATTTTGAGTTGCCGATAGAGTCAGAGTACAAGCAGAATAAAGCGAAACATTGCTAAACTGATTTTGCCCATTAGCACCAAGTGTTAATTGCTCGCCACTATTACAAGAACCATAACCGCCACCAGCGCCGCTACTCGATAAAAAAGCATTGCTCCCAGTTAATTTTAACCCTCGAATATCACTGCCATCGATAGTACATTTACGCACTCCACCAGAACCGTTATCACAACTGTTATTAGCAAGCCCGCTGCCATCGTTACTCGAACAATAATCTAATGCAGCACCACCAGTACCATTAATAATGCCATTACCGTTTATCATCAGCTGTGGCGATGATATCTGATGGCATACGTTAGAGTTATCGCCATGATGCCCTTGAGCAACCTTGGCAAAAATAACACTCTGGTCAATAGGGTCGAATGCCATCACAGCAGAAGGGAAACTCAAGATAAGTACTGCCAATATGGCACGATGAAAAAGATTAATTCCCACGGGCTTCTACCTCAACTTGTCGGCTGACGCGCGTTTCGCCGCTTTCGCATACCGCTTTACTGCTGATTCGATATTGAGTGACTGTGTCTACCGCATATGCTGTACAAGTCAACGTCACACTACAGGCATGAAAACCAGTTACATCGGGCGGTGTCCAAACATCTGATGCTAAACACGTTCCAACATTGCCATTCAATGGAAACAGCTTAGCCAGCAACGCATCGGCGCCACTGTTCGCCGCTGCAAAGGCACGGGTTCCCCATACTTCTTGGGTGAGCCCAACATCACCGTCTTCCACAATATTGATCAGTGCCGATGCCAGCAGAAACATCACGGTAATCACAAACACACCAATGATTAACGCACTACCACGCTGGCGCTCAGGCAGTGCGTAAGATTTTGATCTTGATAGTGATGATCTGGATGCTGAATTACGCCCTATCGAGCGACGCTGTGAATTAAGGAACATTGATCACCTGCACTTGATGTCGATATTGGAACGTCTCACCATTTACATTAAACCGCGGTTGTAAATGCACCATAGCATTATTCACTAGGCTAGATGGCGTTAAAATCAGCGGTAAATCAGCACCATTATTTAAAACATTTGCCACACTTTGCGCCATTAGCACGCCCGTGCCCATAGTGGTAGGCATAGCGGCAGGATTTGGCTGAACGGCATTAAAGTTATAACCAGCATAACGCAATAATTGTAATTCATTGCCGCTTGGCCCCTTTTCAAAGCAATAGCTCACTGGACTCGAACCAAAATAGATCCTTTGCCGTGGTGATGCTTCTGCAAAACGTGTTGGCGCAGTAAAAGTCAGCGTAACTTGATGCTCCAAAGGGGAAGGCGAAGTAGCAATCGTTTTAACCTGTGCCCGCTTTTGTCTCGCGCTGCTATACACATCGGCATCAATCAAGGGATAGATCCAAGCGAATTGATTCACGCGAATCGCACTCACCGTATTATCTAGAATAACTATCCCAGTGCTCGCGGCAGCATCGGGGATGATTGGCATAGTGAGATAAGTCGTGCTGGCTTCGATAGGCACAAACTCGATACATTGATAGGTCAGCGAATCGGTATTAACTCGCACACTATTAGGCAAAGCACTACGCAGCTCACGGGTCATTCGCTCAACGGCAAAACGGCTCTGGCTTAGTACTTGATCGACTGAACTCGACTCAACAAAAATCCGCATACCAAAAATAATAAAACTACTCACCCCGACCACAAGAATCCCCAGAATCAAGATAACTGTGACCATCTCGACTAAGGTAAAACCCCGCTTGGATGTTTGCATACGCTTTGCTGAAAAAGAGCCCATTAGTAATTGCTCCTTACCAGATTGTAAGTGATCACTTCATTGTCCGGCGTCGTCACATTAATGGTCACTAGCTTAGTATTGGGCGCAGGCCCATAGGCGACAGTGACACTTAATTGATAGTTAGGATAAGCAGCGGCATACGTTTGGGTTGAGTTGAGCATAGTCGCTGTTTCATTTAAGCCGTTGTAATCGTCCACATCATTAAAGCTGTTACGACTCTCACCCACCTCTGGACCCAAGGAAGTGGAACAATTGCTTCCTAGCGGACTATCACAGGCCGGCGTTCCACCATTGGCATTAGTGTTTTGATCATAACGCTTGCCCCATATTTCATTCATCACCGAATGGGCAAGCTCAGCACTGCGTACTCTATGTAAGGTGCTGGCCGCACGATCTGCTTGGGGAAATAACATGCTGGTTAGCATCACTATCGCAATGCCAATCACCAACATACCAATGACTAATTCGATAAGGGTAAAACCTAATTGACGGGCTTGAATATGTCCTTTAAAGAGAGCATTAGTTGGCATAAATATAACCCTCGCTGGAGACGTTAATCATCACAGTGTCATTAGCAATCACATTAATGCATGGCCCATTACAAGCCAACGAAAGTCTACCGTTGATATCGAAATCGAGGGTGAAGTTGCTGCTGTTAGTGCTCACTAGCACTAATTGAGCACCACCTTGAAAAGCCTGGCTATAAAGCGGGTTTGGCGATAACGCAGTGCCAGAACAAGCTGCCCCATTTCGGGCAGAGAATTGACTCACTTGATAACCAGTGACAGAAACAGTTACACGAAAACACCTGTCGGTATTATTGAGCGCTTTTTGCTGTACTTGACGCAGCTCGCTAATGAACTCATTACGTAAACTATAGGCACTGTAAGAAGATTGGGTAAACAGGCGAGGCAGCACAACCACAGCAAGAATTGAAATCAAGATGATGGTCGTCACTAATTCGACTAAGGTAAATCCGGCCTGTTTTGACATAGAGAAGTTAAGCATCGCTCTGGTTAATTGCTGATTTCAAGTGCTAGGTTCAGTTTCTGCCAACGATATAATTAACGCAAATAAATGTCAGCAAATCCTTGGCAGACTCATTTCTTTAAAATCATGTAAGAACCGCATTTTATCTAAAAAAAAGGCCTGCTAGGCAGGCCTTTAAGAGTATTAATCAACTAGCATTTCGATGCGTCTGGAATTGCACTATAAGTTGGAGTGCTTGTCGCTGTCGCTGGTGTATAAATCAACACACATGAATCTGGCGCGCCATTTTGCCAAAATGAAACTGTACCGTTATCTGAAAACATAGCCCAATCTTCACCATCAGTAGTAGTGACATTTCCAGTAGCAGGAGCAGCACCCAATGTCTCCATGCTTACTTCTAACGCCGTAGGGAAGTTAGTTTCCGTATCATCCATATAACCAAAAATAGTCGATACTGTATCACCTGCAGCATTTATCGTTACGTCGGTTGCTGTAGTATTTTTATCAACACCAGCGATTGCCGCCTTAGAATAAACTAAAGTATTTGCACCTTGAACCGATGCTTTAAAACCCTCTAATGTCGACACACGAGCATCAGATTGCAGGTTAATAAACTTAGGTGCCGCTGTGACAGCAAGAATACCTAAGATAATGATCACTACGACTAATTCAATTAAGGTAAAACCTTGTTGTCTTTTCATATCAAACTACCTTTCTTTATCAGTGAGTACTCGTGTGAGTACTAATTAAGTTAAGTCACTTCTGAACTAAGTTACTTAAAACATGAACAAAATAAAACTGTTAATTACAGCCTATGGCACAAATGGCGTTTGAGTAAAGCTTAGCACTTTACCTGTGCCTGGGTTATACACGATTCCTTTCGCACCAGCTGTTGATAAATCCGGTGTAGGAGTGGGTACGCCAGTTGTTTGATTTAGCACCAGTGAAGCAACTTGGTGATAAACACATAAATCTAAACCAGCAACGACAGTGCCTGTAATCGAATTAGCGCTACCACCTGCGCCATCAATCACGCGCACGGTATAACGTTGATTACGCGCATCTTGAGTGTAGAGCACATTACGAGGAGCGCTCTGCAGCACGGTATTAAATACTTGTTGGCAACTCGCATCAGTCATAGCAGTCACATCCGTCACTGAAGTTCCCGTTGGATAACCAAAACGAGGATCGAGCGAAACTGACGTACCATCTAAGATCACACTGCTATTTTGGCGCCCATCGACTTCCCACTGCGAACGCACAAAGCTAACGGCAGTCGATAAACCACCGGCCACGCCGTCAACACTGGCGTCTTCAGCATCATCGGTGACATTTAAAAATCGTGGGATCGCGGTTGCAGCGAGTAGCCCTAAAATCACAATCACAATCACAAGCTCTATTAATGAGAAACCTGTTTGCTTAGTTTTCATATATATGCCCCATACTTAAGAAATTTTATTCTAACAGCTAAATCAATTTTAAAAAGCCTTTGAGTTAACAATATTTTAGGGTGCAGTCAAAAAAATGACCCTGCCAGAGTTCAGTTGATAGCCTAAACTATCGCCATTGTGCGACCGATAGTGACAGCTGTTATCCTTAACTAAGTAATCTGCAACTAGCCCTGCGTTATCCACTTCTGCGCCCATAAGTTGCTGCCATAAATCTTGGCAACCTTGGCCGTTTAACTGTTTAGGTTGCGGCCAACCTAAACCATTCACATCAACGACACTTGGCTCAGTTTCCTTTGCGGAATTGTCAAACACTTCCCAGTTCAACTGCATCTGCGGCGGCTTACCCAAAGATAACCATTGGGAGCGCGCCATCACCAGTACATTTAAAAAACGCGCATGATCCACTTCTAATCCACGGGCCGCAATTTGCGGTAGGGTAAAAAAGTACTTAGCTCCAATCACCGCCATGATAACCAACACTAACCCTATGGTTATCATACGCCCATAGATGCGTAATAGATCGCTTTCTGCCTTTTGCTGAGTCTGCATTTAACCTCAGCCCCACACATAAGATAGAAGATAAACATTATCCATATCGATTATTTACCGCCCTTGACCACATTAAGCATATCCCACATGGGCAGGTATATCCCTAAGGCCAACACGAGTACAATCACGGCCACAAAACCGATCAAAATAGGCTCCAATTTAGCGGTGAGGTTCTTTAAATCATAGTCTACTTCGCCCTCATAGAAGTCTGCCGCATCATTGAGTAATTGATCGATTTGCCCCGTCTCTTCACCCACTGCCACCATTTGCAGCACCAACGGCGTAAATAACTTACTCTGATTCGATACCCTTAGCATAGAGTCACCAGACTCAATTCCACGGCGCATACCGACTATTTTGTCGTGCATGTAGGCATTATCTACCGCATCAGCCACTAAACTTAAGGCCTGCGTCATCGGCACGCCAGCGCTCAGCATCATAGAGAAACTACGACAATAACGGGCTAACGTCGAGCGCTCGATAATCGATCCTACGGCGGGGATGTGCAGTTTCCACTTATCCCACTGTTTCTCGCCCTTTTCCGTATGGTGCCAATAACGGATGCCGATAATAGTGCCGATCAGCGCCACCAACATCAGGGCCCAATAATTCACAAACAGATTCGATGTACCAATCAGCACTTTTGTCGCCCAAGGTAAGTCGGCGCCAAAGCGGGAAAACATCTCGGCAAACTTAGGGATCACCATAATATTGAGGATCACCATAGCGAGCGCAATCGCAATCAAGACAAACATGGGATAACGCATGGCCGATTTAATTCGCCGCCGTGTTTCCTGCTCACGCTCGATATAGCCCGACAGCTGAATAAAGGCATCTTCTAACTTACCTGTGTTTTCGCCCACGTGCACCATAGAAACAAACAAGGAATCAAATACATCGGGATGTTGATTCATGGATGATGATAAGGGTCGGCCTGCGGTGAGCTGCTCAGAAATATCATTGAGCGCATCTTTCATCCGCTGGGAATGCGCCGTTTCAGACAAGCCCGCAATCGCCCGCAAAATCGGGATGCCAGAACGGGTCAAGGAGTACATTTGCCGAGTAAAAATCTGTAATTCTTCTAACGCGACTTTTCCACCAAATAACTTAGTCAGTGAGAATGACTTAACCACTTTGGCGACTTTGACCTCAAGGGGGATAATCCCCCGCGCCAATAGCATGTCAGCAGCGGCACTTTCCGATGCCGCATCCAATTGCCCTGTAACGGATTGACCTTGACCACTGCGTCCACGGTATTGATAAATCGGCATAATTACGCCTCAACGCCTTGTTGGCTAATAATATCCTTCGACAAAGGTATCTGTGATTCACTCACATCCTCTACCAGCTTAGCCACCTCTTCAATGGTCGTCATGCCTTCGCTCAAATATTGCAACGCTGACTCGGCGAGCGGAGTAAAATTCGGGCTCTGCAACGCGGCTCTGGCAAAATCCTGCGGATTACCGGTACGCATCGCATCGATCATCTTTTCGTCGAGCTCGAGGATCTCAAAAATACCAATACGACCACGATAACCACTGCCGTTACAACTCTGGCAACCGGTACCGATTCTAAAGTTTGCATGGGTAAAATCTTTACGACTCACGCTACTCAGCCAGGCTTTTTCCTGCGATGTCGGCTGATACTCAACACCACAGTTATGGCACACGCGGCGCACTAAACGCTGGGCAATAATCACCCTTAAGGCACTGGCAACTAAATAACTCGCAGCGCCCATATCGAGTAAACGCAGCGCACTGGTGACCGCATCGTTAGTGTGCAAGGTCGATAGCACAAAGTGACCCGTTAATGCGCCCCTCAGGCCAATCTCAACGGTTTCTTGGTCACGCATTTCCCCTACCATGATGATATCGGGGTCTTGACGTAAGGTAGTTCGCAATACGTTGGAAAAGTTTAAGCCAATCTTATGGTTAACTTGTACTTGGTTGATCCGTGGCAATTGATACTCGACCGGATCTTCCACTGTGATGATCTTACGGTCGGCGGTATTGAGCTCGCTCAAAATACCGTACAAGGTGGTGGTTTTACCGCTACCCGTGGGACCAGTGACCAACAACATGCCGTGGGGGCGTTTAATCTGTTTACGAATACGCGCCAAAATAGCAGGCGGCATACCGGTTTCGTTTAGGGTCAATAACCCCGCCGATTGGTCGAGTAAACGCATTACCACAGATTCACCGTGGTAAATCGGCATAGTCGACATACGCACATCGATATGGTGACCTTTGATTTCCATGTGGAAACGGCCATCCTGCGGCAAACGTTTTTCAGAAATATCGAGTCCAGCCATCAACTTAAGTCGCAATACTAAAGCCGCGGCAATATTAACTTCATTCAGAATCGTTTCGTGTAGCTGGCCATCGATACGCTGGCGAATACGTAGGGCTTTATCACCGGGTTCGATATGGATATCCGAGGCGCGCATTTGCACCGCATCCTCAAAAATCGACTGTAGCAACTTAACCACTGTGGTTTCATTGTCACTGTCACCCGAAGTCAGACTGGCTAAATCGAACATCTCATCGGCGGCGTATTCTTCTTCGAGCTTACCGGCGATCTGAGCAATTTGGTCTGTACGGCGATATAAGTTATCAAACGCTTGCAGCAGTTGCTGCTCGGGCGCTACCGCTAACTTCAAACGCTTAGGTGCGATAAGCATTTCGAGGTGATCGAGCGCCTGCAAATCGGCAGGATCACTCATAGCGACCAGTACGCTATCGCCCCTGTCTTCAACCGCTAAAGCGCGGAAACGTCGGGCTTGCACCTCAGGAATAAGATGCACGACTTCCGCTGGGATCGGCATTTTACTGATATCAAGCAAAGGCACATTCAATTGCTGCGACAAGAACTGCAACAACTGATGCTCAGTAATCGATTGCAGATCAATGAGGGTACGACCCAGTTTTTTGCCCGTATTACGCTGCTCGCCTAACGCCTGTTGCAACTGCGCTTCGGTAATAATGGCTTCTTGAACTAACAGATCGCCCAAACGCATTTTTAATCTGGGTTTCATTGGCTATCTCCTAGCTGAGTCAAACGTTGTTCGATAAAGGCACTCGCCTGCGCCGATAAGCCTCTGTGGCCTAACGCAGTCCGATAGGCTTGGCGTGCTTGGAGAAATTGCTGCTGCGAATCAAGCGCATAAGCCAGTCCCATCCACCATTTAGCCTGTTGAGGTTCTTGTTGTAATAACTGCCTGTAGGCTTGTTCCGACACTGAAAACTGCCCTAGCTTTTGTGCCAAATCCGATTGTGCCATCCACTTTTGTCTCGCCAGCGGATGCGTATCAGGTATGTTAGCTAACGTCACTAATGCGAGATCAGCCTGACCAGCGGCTTGCTGAACCCGAGCGAGCAATAAGGCAAAGTCTAACTGCTGCGGGAATAACAGCATGCCTTGCTGCAACACTTCACTGGCTTTGGCTAATTGACCTTGGCCATAATGCAGTGCAGCTAATTGCTTGCGCGCTTCGTGCATGCTGGGTTCAAGCGCCAAGGTTTGCTCATAATAACTAATGGCATCTTTGAGCTTGCCATCCCTTTCTGCCTCACTCGCTAACGTAAACCGCTTCTTTGCCAGCTGCTTTGGCGTTAACTTCACCTCAGTAATCGCCATTTGCCCTTGTTCTTTGGGCGCGAGTCGATTAGTGCCTGCATCAGCGTCGTTAAGCCCATTGCTCGCATTACCTTCATTATCGGCGGCAACACTGGCCCGCTCCGACATCATTAACGCAGAGGGTGCAGCTACAGTGACCTCGGCGCTACGCACACTCGATGTCGCACTACTTGGCTGTGAATGGCTTGGCTGCGAGTGGCTTGGCTCGCTTACCGTATCAACCTGATCATTTGCGAGTTCAAGGCTCACGTCTGCTTGTGGTTTTTGTTGGGGTTGCGACTGAGACTGAGCTTGTTGCTCATGCTCAGCTTCTTTTGCGGTTCCCAATTCTGGTGCCTGACTCGATGCCACTTCGGTGGCACTTGGTTCAAACTCTTCACTATTGGCTGTCATCGCCGCCGCAATCTTCTGTGTCGTCGCAAGCTTCAATGGTTTAGCAGCGGCATCGACGTTAGGTGAAGCTTCTTCTGAGGCAACACTGTCGATCCGCACAGACTCAGTTTGGGCGGTTAAAGTATTTTGTTCCTGCGCTTGAGATGAAGCTGTCGCTTCTGCAGGCTCTGCCATGAAAAATTGCCAGCCATAAACCGTGCCGCCACCGAATAGCAGTGAAAAACCACAGAGCAGCAGCCAGTGAGATGATGAACGCCTGCGAGCTAAATATTGCACCTGCGGTTGAGTGACGTTACTAAGTTCGTGCCCCTGCTGACGTTTGTCGAGATCCTGCAACATCTTGTTGATCACGCTCATACAACACTCCTCAAAACGTGTTGTAATCCCAAACCGAACACCACAGTTATCAGAGAGAAAAAAGGTAGCCATTTCCACGACAATAATCGGCGCACGCTCGCATCTTCAGTGTCTTGAATCGCCGCTTTAACGTGGGAGGTTTGCACACGCGTAGCGCCCTCGCCGAAACTCAGTAACAAGGCTTTGTGGGCAAGAATATTGATCAATCTGGGGATCCCTCGGGACGCATAAGCAATCTGACGTGTTTCCCGTGATGTAAAGAGTGGTTCGCCCGCACGCCCTGCTATGGCTAATCTGTGACGAATATAAGCATCGGTTTCATCCCATGTCAGTGGGCGAAGGTTGTAGCTAAAAGTAATACGTTGTCTTAATTGCCTGAATTCTTGGCGTTTAAGTCTTTCATCAAGTTCGGGTTGCCCAAATAACACCACCTGCAATAACTTACGCGTCTCGGTTTCGAGATTAGTGAATAACCGCAGCGCCTCTAAACTGTCGTCCGGCAATGCCTGCGCTTCATCGAGCACTAATACGATGGCGTGACCATGGGCGCTCAAAGCTAAAAGCTGCTGCTGGATAAGCCCAGTGAGCTGCTGCTGGTCGATATTGCTGGCGTATTTAAGGCCTAACTCACTCGCCACCGCCCAGCGTAACTCTGCAGGCGTAAGGTAAGGATTGGGTAGATAGGCGCAATGGAACTTAGTCGGTAATTCATTGATAAGCTTGCGGCAAATCAGAGTTTTACCTGTCCCCACCTCCCCTGTCACCTTGATAAAACCTTCACCCGTTTGTAGCGCAGTTTGCAACACTTGCAGGGCTTCTACGTGTGGCGATAGGCCGAAAAAAAATCCGGTATTGGGTGTCAATGAAAATGGGGCTTGGTTTAAGCCAAAATGCTTCTGATACATAGAAGCTTACTTTGTCTCCGGATACCAACGATCTAATAAGGTCTTAGAACGTTGTAGCTCAGTTTTCCAGGTATCGACGCCAACTACCGTAGGTTTTAACAGAATAATCAGCTCAGTTTTCTTCTTTTGCTTGCTGCGGTTTTTAAACAATTCCCCGAGGAAAGGAATATCCCCCAACAAAGGCACTTGCGAGACGACTTCGGTATTTTCGCTCTTCATCAAGCCACCTATGATGACTACGTCACCGGAAGCGGCGCGGATAACGGTATCAGACTCGCGAATTTCACTCTGCGCTAAAGGTAGCTCCAACGAAGCATCACTCACTTTGATATCTTTAGTCTGCTCTTTCACATCGATAACGGATGGATGCACGTGCAATAACACATTACCGTCACTATCAATTTGCGGCGTGACATCTAAGGCAATGCCTGAGAAAAACGGCGTGAGCTCGACTTGTGGAGTGGTCACAGGCGTTGCGCCCGCTACTGTGGTCGATGAAACGTCAGTGACAAAATACTCATCGGTACCGACTTTAATCACAGCTTTTTGGTTATTCGATGCTGTTACCCTTGGGCTAGACAATACATCCACATCGCCTTGGGTATCTAACAGATTGATCATGGTCGTAAAGTCGGAGCCTTTAATACTCAGCGAGGTCACGCCACCAATCGCCGAGGTGATTTTATCGCTTAACCCAGGGCCTTTCGAAGTCCCAAAATTCACATTCGTATTGCCGACATGACCCAGCACATTCTCCCATTGGATACCTTGCTGATAGCCATCAGATAATGTGACTTCGATGATCTTAGCCTCCAAGATTACTTGGCGCTGCAGATGACTCTCGGCAGAATTTAAGAAAGTGCGAACTTGGCGTAATTCACTAGGGAAAGCACGAATGGTCACTAAACCCGCCTGCGGCGTAACCACCACTTGCCGCCCATTTCCTGTGTCACCAATAATCGCCGTCAGCGTTTCTTTCAGCTCGCCCCAAAAATCAGTCTTAGTGCGCGAGCGGATAAATGTACCGTTACTGCTATCGCTGCTGCCATTGCTGCTGGAGTTGTTGCCGTTACTGCTGTTGGAATTATTATTACTCGAACCACTGTTATTTGAGTTGTTATTGTTCGAATTACTATTGGAATTATTGCTATCGGAAATCCGCCCAGAACTCACTGAGGTCACAGATAAGCCGTCGCGCTCCATATAAAGATAATTCAGCGGGAAAGTCTCAGTACGCATTCCAGCGGGGAACACTCTTAGAATACGCCCTTCACGGCTCACTTCGTAACCGTAGATATCTTCAACCACTTGAATCGCTTCGCTTAAGGTTACACCTTTAAGGGATAACGAAATCGTACCTTGCACATCAGGATGCACAGCAACACTCAGCGGCGTACCTTGGACTAAACTTGGAAAAAATACTTTGGCATCCACATCATGGGCAGATACATCGAAACGACGCTCAGTTTCCAGCGCAGGGGTTAAGCCTGACAGTAAAGCGCCCGAATTCAATTCTCGCTGAACCGCATCCGGCATAGTCGCAGGCGGTGGCGTCGTTGATGCCGTAGCCGTCGCCATTGAGGCCGCTAGTGCCGCCTTACTCGCCTCCGGTTGTGGCCTATTTGTGGTCTGACACGCCACAAGGCAAAGTGAGAGCAGAGGTGTAAAGTATTTAATCGCTTTCATCTGAGGTGTATTCCCTATCTCTCTGTTATTGCTTGAAACAATGTCAATTTCCGTCCATCGGACAGCGACACATAAGTGGGGGTGATCTTGACGATACTCAGCCCCTGAATGCTGTCGCCAACAGACAATATCTTGTTATTTATCACAGCATAAGCCGTGTTGCCTGAACTCACTATGCTGTTAAGTACCATTGCCTGATCCTGCACTTGACTCGCATGACCCACCACAGCAAAACCTTTACCGGGCAAGGTAGGGTCGCGCAGTGATTCAGCAGACACCATAGGGCTGCTGAGTAATAACAACACATTGATAATATAAGACTTATTTAGAGACACTGATAAAGTCCTTATTAATACTCAAGGTATAAAGTTCAATCTCTACTGTCGCTTGGGGATATTCTGCAACTTTATAGTCGAGACGCTTCCAATAAAGTTTATCTGGCATGGCCTCTACGGCTTCCACAAAGCGCAGCACAGAGAAATAATCGCCCTCTAAGCTCATACGAATACCATGGCTATACAGATTGAGTTTCTTCTCTTCACCCACAGCTAACAGGGGAATAGGCGCAATCGACATAAACTTAATTAATTTAATCCCTTGCACTTGTCCCAGTAAATTACCCAGCAGCTCTGGCATATAGTCTGCCGGCACCATATCCACCATCTGCTCATTAAGCTGGGCATCTAAGGCTTGATTCTGTTGCTCTAACAAGACTAAACGCTGTTGGTAATCTTGATTGGGATCTAACGCTAAACGTTGCTGATACAAGTCAACCTGCTGGGCCGAAATCACGTTTTCTTGCTCTAAGGCTTTTAGCTGTTGTGACAACGCCACATGGGTTTTCCACAGGGACTCTAAGGGTAAATAACTCAGCATACCGACCACGGCCAGAATAGCGACTGAGATCAGCACTCGCTCGCGGCGACTTAACGCATCAAACTGTTGCCCTAGTTGGGCTAACTTTTGCTTCATTGCGCGGTCTCCTCCTTGCTATCGCTCTTCAAGGTAAAGGCCAAAGGTTTATCTTCACCGCGATCCATACTCATCGACGAGAAAGCTTGCCCCTTTAAAGTCTGCGTTGTTTTAAGTTTGCCAATCCACTGCGGAATGCTTTGAGGATGGTCGGCAAAACCTTCGAACATAAAATCTTGCTCATTAATGACGATATGACTAAGCCACACGCTCGCATCCGACACGACCGCTAAATCTTTAAGTACAGGCGCAAAACCTCGGCTGGTTAAAGAGGCCCTAAGACTCAATTCACCCATGAGTAACTGCTTCAGCTCTAACTGTTGTGCCGCTAAATCCACTCGCGCAACGAGATCGGCATCGGGTTTACGCGCGGCAATTTGTGCTTCTAATGCCTGTTTTTGGGTATCGAATTGCAGCTTTTGCTGAGCAGCCAATTGCTGAGCCTGTTGCAGCTCACTGACTTGCCAGTAGCTATAACCGCCTAAAGCCGCAAATAGGACCAAAAATCCCGCAGCATAAGCCCCCAAACGTGCAAAGGTTAATCTTTGCTTTGGCGGAAGTAAGGAAGGAGTGTAGAGATTGACTCGGTATTTAATCACTCAGCACCTCTGGAAAATTCGGCAAAGGCTAATCCCGCTAATCGCGCGCCAACACAGCTTTTATCGATAACATTCACAGCTTGATTAAAGTTTGCCGACACTAGCTTAGCTAAAGTATCCACGGCGCCATCGGCGAGAAGTTCAATAGAAGATACCGGAGCTTGCCTTAACTGGCTTTCAAAGTAATCCATAGAGCGCTGAATCTCTAAGCTTAAATTATCTGCCATGCCATAAGTTAACTCATCGGCTTGAGTCTTATCCAACTGGGTAAATCCGCGCACACGCCGCTGCATGTACAGCTGCCCTTGCTTAACCACAGTCAATAACAATTCTTGCCCTGGAATATGGCTGACCACCAGACGAGCTTGGTGGTCATCACCAAATAAGTTGGTCATGGCTAACTCTTCGATACTGATACCGATAAGTTGTAAATTTTGTTCATGAATGGCCTGTACCATGCTCACGAGTTTAGCTTTATCGACCACCACCACATTGATTTTATTACTGGGAATGGGTGACTCGAAATAGTCTAAATGGATTTGCGGCACAGGTAGCGTCACCATGTCTTTAATTGACCACAGCAAGGCTTGGGATAATTCGACAGTATCGACATTGGGTTTATCAGTCAGCAGTAATTGATAAAGCCCTGAAGCTAAAACCAGTTGTAATTGAGCATTAGGGAAGGATTTAGCGACGGCAGCAAACGCCGATGACCAGTGCTCATCTTTAAGCTCGAAGGGTAACCACAGTTCAGTACGATCACTTTGAGCAGGTGCGTAAACCCATAATTTATCGGCATAAACATAGATGCCAAGGCTAGTCGGATCCGTTTTTTTCTGCCAAAAGGCGAGTCGACCTATAAGACTTTTTTCCATAAAGATGCCTGTAACCAACTGAATTTAAAAGCGTGAGTAGTCTCTTATGCTTAAACGTCCTGTCACTCCACTCTCCAGTGTTCCTTGCCCTCTGACTTGCTTTATCGCTAATTTAAACAGCAAACGTCATTATTTTGGCACTGGATAGTTTAGCTGCAAATACTCGTATTTTATAGATAAATACGTGAATAATAGGATCTATTTGTCTCTAAGACGACATTAGTCACCCAAATACCACACTTGCCTTACTTAGCTTCAATGGGTTCACTGAAATACATTCCCTGCGCTGCGCCAACGCCGAGGATTTGCAGCGTCTGCCATTCTTCGAAGACTTCAACCCCTTCGGCACAAACTTGCACTTCCGTTCGATACAAACCGCCAATCAAGCTACGGATGAATAATTGGTTTTCTGGGCGTAAATGAATATGCCGCACAATCGATCTATGTAGCTTAATTAGATCAAAATGACATTCACGAATATAGTAAGTGCCAACGACCTGCTGGCCCACATGATCGACGCATAATCTCGCGCCCATTTTACGGATCATATCTAATTTAGGCTGCAACTTTTCTTGATGTTGAATAACGATATCTTCCGATACTTCGAAAATCAATCGCGTGGTCAAATGACGATATTCTAACAGCGTCGTTTTTAGCCATTGGGTAAAAGCTCGACTCATTAGCGAATCCAAACTCAGATTTATACTGTATATCTGTGGCGCTGATTTCTTATTTTTTTGAGTATTCGACACGCCGTCCGCTAATTCATTAGACTGTAACAATAATACCCGCTCAATAATTTGCCGTTCGACTTGCGGCATTAAACCACATTTATTCGCCATTGGAATAAACAGTGTGGCACGAATTAACGCTCCTTGATTATCCCGCGCCCGAGTAAATATCTCTTTATGGTGCTCATTACCATCTGAATCAATTATCGGCTGGCTAAAGGGGAAGAATCGCCTTTGCACTAACGCGTTTTCTAAAAAGCTACGCCAACGCACCGAGCCTTTAGCAAACTCTTCATCAATCGCGCCTTTGTCGTACATAAACCAATTACTGTTACCCTGTAATTGTGCCGCCCTCAAAGCCATATCGGCTTCTTCAATTAACTGCGCCGCATTGTCGCCGGCGGTAAAATAAGCGCATCCGAGGTGGAAAAAATTATCGCTATTCTCGACTTCAGGTAAAGGCTGGCTCAAACATATCTTAAGTAACTTACTGGCGAATTGGTCGGCTTCGATTAACGAGATTTGCGGCACAACTATGGCAAATTGATTGTGGGAACGACGGGCAAAGATACTGTTGGCTTGGGTTTGCAGTAATTGGCTTATCGCGTTAACAGTCGAGTTTAATAACTCTTTGGTTACCGCTTCACCTTGGGATTGCTGCAGTAAATCCAGATCATCCATCTCTAATAAATAAATCACCCCATGGGCGAGCATCGCCTGATTATGACTAAGGGCGTCGAGACGGTTATTTAAGAAAAGTCGATTACCAATGCGCGTTTCCGCATCGAGAAAGGTATTAGAACGAATGAACTTGTCAAAACGACCGCGCTCTTTTTGTGCGTCTTGTAATTCTTCTAACAACTTGGTCAAAGCGCGGTTAATCAGCCTTGGCTTGCCATTTCCGGGAGTCGCGAGTGCTTGCTCGTGCTTACCTTGCAAGATCAATCGACTGCGTAAGGCTAATTCTTCAATGCCATCCAATTGCTGGGAAAACCATAAATAGCCAAAACGCACTAAGGCTGCCACAGCTAACACACCGACCAACAGGATGAGGATTTCATACCAACTAAAAGTGTAATGCTCGAAGGGTTGGGTCAAGGTCAGCTGCATACGCAGACCAGATTTTGGATCTAACACATGGTCATACACCATGGCATTTTGCGTAGTCAGATTGCCTTCATAGGCAAAGATCACTTCATCTTTCAAGGTCAGCCGAAAATCAACAGCATTGTAGGCGAGCAGCATGGGCGGCAGCCAAGCCTCCAAATCCCAATCGGGTTGGTGTTGATATTGGTCCACTAACATAGTTTCGAGTTCGGCGACTTTCTGCTGCTGAAATTTATAGGTCAGCTGCACGAAACTCATCATAGCGCTCAGCAAAAATACGAAGGCGATAGCGGCTAATGACATTAACCAAAAGCTGGTTAATTTTGTAGTTAACATTCGGGTGAATTTCATCTATCCGCTATCCTGCAGGATTATTATAATTATTTGTGCGATTTTAACAGGAGTACAACAAAGTTGTCCGTTGATTATTCAGTAGCATAACCTAAAAGGCAACCAAGACGCTGTGACTTTAATGTCCACTTAAAAACAAAAAAGAGGCTAATTAGCCTCTTTTCGATGTTTTTACCACTTTTAGCCTAGTCGGCGTATTTAGGTAAAGTAGGGATAGCAGCAACACCAGAGTCGATAGCCGCCTGTGCAACCGCACGGGCAACATTAGGCAATAAACGTGGGTCCATAGGTTTTGGCAGCACGTATTCAGGGCCAAAACTCAGTGAAGTCACATTAGGATAAGCCTTTAATACACTCGCAGGCACAGGCTCTTTTGCCAGTGCAGCAATGGCATGAACCGCGGCGATTTTCATCTCATCATTAATGCATGACGCACGCACATCCAAGGCACCACGGAAAATAAACGGGAAACACAATACGTTATTCACTTGGTTTGGATAATCGCTGCGACCGGTACCCATGATCAAATCGCTACGCGTTGCGTGAGCCAGTGCCGGTTTGATTTCAGGATCTGGGTTAGAACAGGCAAAAATCACCGGCTTATCGGCCATCAGCGCAACTTCTTCTGCACCAATCACGTCAGGACCTGATAGGCCTAAAAACACGTCTGCGCCTTTAATAACATCAAGAAGCGTGCGTTTGTCGGTATCATTCGCAAATAGCGCTTTATATTCATTAAGATCCGTACGGCCAGAATGAATAACACCTTTAGTGTCTAGCATATAAATGTTAGCGCGATTCGCACCACATTTAACCAACATAGTCATACAAGCAATGGCTGCGGCACCGGCGCCCATACACACAAACGTTGCATCGCTGATCAACTTGCCTTGAATTTCCAGCGCATTAATCATACCCGCCGCAGTCACAATTGCAGTGCCGTGCTGATCGTCATGGAATACCGGCACTTTACAACGGGCAATCAATTCACGTTCGATAACAAAGCATTCGGGCGCTTTAATATCTTCAAGATTGATACCACCAAAAGTGTCAGCAATCGCTGCAACTGTATTGATAAATTCTTCAGGCGTATTGTGGGTGATCTCAATATCTGTCGAATCGATATTTGCAAAATGCTTGAACAATAATGCTTTGCCTTCCATCACAGGTTTAGAAGCCAAGGGGCCTAAATTGCCTAAACCTAAGATCGCCGTACCATTAGTAATCACGGCAACCGTATTACCTTTATTTGTATAACGATACGCATTGTCAGGATTAGCCGCGATTTCACGCACAGGCTCAGCCACACCAGGGCTATAAGCTAGGGCGAGATCGTGACTCGTTTCGGCAGGTTTGGTAAGGCAAACTGCGGTTTTGCCTGGTATTGGAAATTCATGATAATCGAGTGCTTGTTGACGAATATCTGACATTTTAAAATCCTGAAATGCGACATTTATAATTTATGAGAGTAAGGCCTACCAACACACATCTAGTCTCACCAAAGGGTGATGTTAATAG
The DNA here is from genome assembly GCF_031931965.1 of Shewanella sp. SP2S2-6. NCBI lineage: Bacteria > Pseudomonadati > Pseudomonadota > Gammaproteobacteria > Alteromonadales > Shewanellaceae > Shewanella > Shewanella sp. SP2S2-6. The sequence goes on from NZ_JAUOEQ010000009.1 coordinate 98,744, forward strand.
TCTGGCTGGTCGGGGTAAGATACGCCAATAAGGGGAATTTTTAAATAAGAGATTCAGAAATTTCACTTTAGCCTGCAAATAGACCCTCTAAGCTTAGTTTTATAAACTTATCTCCTATAATAAAGCTGCATTTCTTAATATATTTTGTAGGAAACAAACATATATTTTGTAGTTATAGCGCTAGTTGTAGCGAGTTAATCTCAAAAATGTTGGTTAAATTACAATATATAACGGCTAGCATATTTATCTTATAGTTAATTGCTATAAATAAGTCGAATTACATACTTGAACTCGCAATACGCAATAAGTTGACGATTAATTGAGTGAAGTCGTACCAGATGGGGGATTTAACATAAGTATTAAGATAGGCGTAAATAAAGCGGTTCGGCAAATGATAGAAAACAAAAAGGCGCCATAGGCGCCTTTTCTAGAAACATTGCAATCGCAATTATTTCTTTGCAAGCACTGCGAAGCGCTTGTTGAATTTGTCGATACGACCGCCTGTATCAACAACTTTTTGTGTACCAGTGTAGAATGGGTGACATGCACCACATACGTCTAAATGCAGATCTTTACCAGCAGTAGAGTTTACTTTGATAACGTTACCACAAGTACAGTTTGCAGTGATGATAGCGTATGTTGGGTGGATACCTGGTTTCATTGGGGTTACCTCAAAAGTGTAAGGCCATGTCGCTCTTCCAACCCGTAGTCGGACACCACATGCATGTTAATAACAATATGTTTAGGGCGCAGAATGGTACAGCATACCCACAAGGGATACAAGTAGATTATCTGAGCGTTTGACGGTTATTCTGCGGCTATTTTGACTTTAGTTCGCCGCTTCATTTCCCCGCCTCTTTAGCTTCAAACATCGCCTGCGCCTCTTTGGCGTTAGCATGCTGTGCCAAAATCATTTTTGAAGGACAGGACAGAGCCGCATTACTCTTGAGTGCGTTGATTTTATTTTTTGAGAATGCCGCTGGATTCGCCTCGTAGATCGCCAGCATAGCGCCATAAACACTCACGTCCCAATCGTTGGCATAGCGATTCGCAATGCGCCACAAGGTCTCACCTGCAAGATAAGTTAACTGACAATGTTCAGGTGTCTGCGAAGCTGTTGGGGACGTTTCAGCAGCATTCACTTTGAGTTCGCTATTTGTTGTCTTCGCAGTTTCTGTAGCTACGACTTCAGACATAACAGTCTCAGGTACTACAGTTTCAACAGGCGTTGTTTTAACGGCAACAGATTCAGACATCACAGTTTCAACAGGCGTTGTTTTAACAGCAACAGGTTCAGAGGTTTTGGCGACAGGCTTTGCCTCGGTGACTGATATATTTTGCTCATTCACTGCTTCAGGGAATTTAAAACCAGTCACGATTTCAGCCGCTGACACTGTGGGCTTAGTATCTACATGAGTATTTGCAGCCGCGATAACCGCCGTCGTAGGCTTAGCCTCCAACACTCGCGTGGATTCAGCGGCCACTTTTACAGGCTGAGCATTCACTTTATCCGCACGCTTTTGCACCTGCGCTATCGTCGTATTTTTACTGCCCGATGCCGCTTTTGCGGTTAGCGTGGCCAATGTTGGCTTAGCCTCGCCAAATAGATTGATACTTTTGACCTCATACCATCGGTCGAGTCGATACTCCCTCACTAAGAGTTTAGCCTTGTCATCTTTTACATCTTCAACACCCGTGAGCAAAACTAAAAAGCGATTAAGCTCCTCAACCATTAACTTTTCTTCGCTGCCGGCTTGCTGCACTACAAACTCTAAGCGCGACATGTCTTGATTATCCGCAATCACATTCACCCTGAGTTTAGGATAACCACCTAACTCAAACATGCGGCTGTTAACGCTCACATGGGAGACTTGTGCCATGCTCGGTGCGCTACACACTAACGCGAGTAGACCTAATGATTTCACTATATTAGCCATTTATTTACTCTCAACTATCCTTGGTAAACCATCATTAGGGCTAGCCCTAGCCAGCCGCGCTGAGTACACTAAACCACATTCTTGCCTAAGACTTGCCTGCATATGTCATTGTTTGTCGAAGTTGCGTTACCTGTGCCTATGCGGCAAACCTTTAGCTACCGCGTACCCGAAACTTATCCTAGTACACCGCAGATAGGCGTGCGCGTTAAAGTCCCCTTCGGTCGTCAACAATTAATCGGATTAGTCACAGGTATCACAGATACGTGCAGCTTAGCGCCTAAGCAGATTAAGTCTGTGCTTGAGTTTATCGACGATAAACCTTTGTTGCCTGAATCACTTTATAAATTAACCCTTTGGGCCGCGAGATACTATTTTTGCAGCCAAGGGCAGATGCTAACCCAAGCCTTACCAGTGGCCCTTCGCAAAGGGCTCGATGCCGCGCCGCAAAAGATCCAATTCTGGCAATTAACTGAGATAGGCCAAAATATTGCGCCAGAAGCGGTTAAGCGAGCACCCGCACAGAAAAAATTACTCGAGTTACTCAAACCAGCCAGCTTAACCCAAGAAGAAGTGATCAGCTTAGATATCAGTAAAGCGGCACTGAAAGCCCTAGAAGATAAAGGCTGGGTGGCACGCCATGAAAAAATTGCCGAGCTTAACCTCGACTGGCGCACCACACTCGAAATGGACGAAACGCCACATAAACTCAATAAAGAACAAGCCGTCGCCGTTGCCACCTTAAATCTGCAACAAGGGTATCACTGTACTTTATTAGAAGGCATTACCGGTTCGGGTAAAACTGAAGTCTATTTGGCGGTGCTCGAGGAAATCCTCAAGCAAGGCAAGCAAGCGTTAATTTTAGTGCCTGAAATCGGTTTAACACCCCAGACTATCAATCGCTTTAAGCGCCGTTTTAAAGTCAATGTCGCCATATTGCACTCAGGGTTAACCGACAATCAAAGACTCGAAGCTTGGCGCCAAGCCCGCTGTGGTCAGGCCGCCATCATTATCGGCACCCGCTCGGCCTTGTTCACGCCAATGGCCTATCCCGGCATCATCATACTCGATGAAGAACACGACAGTAGCTTTAAGCAACAGGAAGGCGTCGGTTACCACGCCCGCGACTTGGCAGTCATGCGTGGCCATTTAGAATCAATTCCTGTGATATTAGGCACGGCAACGCCCTCACTCGAAAGTCTACAAAATGCCTTAAGTGGCCGTTACCATCATTTGCAATTGGGAGAGCGTGCTGGCGCCGCTAAAAAAGTGCGCCAAGGGATTATCGACATTAAAAATATGCCGCTCAAAGCAGGAATGTCGGTACCGCTGCTGAACGAAATCCGTCTGCATTTAGACGCAGGTAACCAAGTATTACTGTTTCTCAATCGCCGCGGCTTCGCACCCGCTCTGCTTTGCCACGAGTGTGGGCACTTACACGAGTGCGACCGCTGCGACGCGTTTTTTACTGTACATCAATCCCTTGGTGAAATTTGCTGCCACCATTGTGGCAATCAATATGCCATCCCTAAGCAATGCCACAAATGCGGCAGCACTATGCTGATGGGCCAAGGTATAGGCACAGAACAACTCGCCGAGGCACTGCAGCTGGAGTTTCCGAAACATCCAGTGGTACGCATCGACCGCGATACCACTCGCTTAAAAGGCTCACTAGAAACCCACTTAAACGCAATTCATAAGGGCGAATATAAAATCCTCGTCGGCACGCAAATGCTGGCTAAAGGCCATCACTTCCCTGATGTGACACTTGTTGGGCTACTCGATGTCGATGGTGCCTTATTTAGCGCCGACTTCCGCGCGCCCGAGCGTTTTGGGCAACTCTACACCCAAGTCGCTGGTCGTGCGGGCCGCGCCAGTAAACCCGGCACGGTATTATTGCAAACTCACCAGAGCGACAATCCTATTTTGCGGGATTTGCTGCATCGCGGTTATGGCGAGTTTGCCCGCAGCCAGTTAAAAGAGCGTCAACAAGCACTGCTGCCGCCAGCATGGCACATGGTGTTGGTGCGCGCCGAAGCCCATTTAGCCAGTGATGCCGATAACTTTCTCAACGCCTTCGCCGCGCTCTTGCCGCAAGATAAAGAATTTGAGGTGATTGGTCCTATGCCAGCGCCCTTAGATAAAAAAGCCGGCAAGTTCCGTCGCCAACTGCTATTCCAAGCGAAAAACCGCAACCGTCTACAGCAAGAGTTTGAACGTATTCATCCGCTTGTAGAGCAGCTTATCGAAGCCAAGCGCTGCCGATGGAGCTTAGACAGAGATCCGCAGGATCTCCTCTGAGTCGAGTATTTGATAAGTATTTAAGCGCCATTTGATAAAAAATCATCGGGAAGATAGCAATTGTTAACCACAAACGGCTAAAATATGCGGTTATTCCCTGTATTCACTCTTAAAGTTAGTGCCGATTAGAACCCATGAAATCACATATCCAATCATTACTTGAACAAACTCTAGAATCCTTTAAACAACAAGGTATTGTGCCTGCTGACTTTGAAGCGCGCATTCAGGTAGATCGAACCAAGGATAAGAGTCATGGCGACTTGGCAACCAACTTAGCCATGATGCTGACTAAGGTCGCAGGCAAGAATCCACGCGAATTAGCCCAACTGATCATCGACACCTTACCGGCTTCGGCTTATGTGGCTAAGGTTGAGATCGCAGGTCCTGGCTTTATCAACTTTTTTATCAACGACAGCGCCTTAGCGGATCAACTGCAAAATGCCGTCAACGATGAGCATTTAGGTATCAAGTTACCGACACCGCAAACCGTTGTTGTTGATTACTCTTCACCAAACCTCGCCAAAGAAATGCACGTAGGTCACCTACGTTCAACCATCATTGGTGACAGTGTGGTACGTGCGCTGGAATTTTTAGGCCACAAAGTCATTCGTCAAAACCATGTGGGCGACTGGGGTACACAATTTGGTATGTTGCTGGCCTATATGGAAGAGCTACGCGCCAAAAATGGTGAGAAAGCGCAACTTGAACTGTCTGATTTAGAAAACTTTTACCGCGCTGCCAAACTGCGCTTCGACGAATCGGCCGAGTTTGCGACCCGCGCTCGTCAATTAGTGGTTGAGTTGCAATCTGGCGACGAATACTGCAACAAACTGTGGCGCGAATTTAACGACATTTCGTTGAGCCACTGCCATGAAGTCTACGCCCGTTTAGGTGTGAGCCTGACCCGCGCCGACGTGCACGGTGAAAGTGCGTATAACGCCGATCTCGAGCAAGTAGTTAAAGATTTAGATGCCCAAGGTTTATTAACCGAAAGCAACGGCGCCAAAGTTGTATTCCAAGAAGCCTTCCGCAATAAAGAAGGTGAGCCACTACCAGTGATCATCCAAAAAGCTGATGGCGGCTACTTGTATGCCACCTCAGATCTTGCGGCAATGCGCTACCGTTCGAACGTGTTAAAAGCCGATCGCGTACTGTATTTTGTTGACCTACGTCAGGCGCTGCATTTCCAACAAGTCTTCAGCCTAGCCAAGCTGGCTAAATTTGTTCGTGAAGATATGTCATTGGAACACTTAGGTTTTGGCACGATGAACGGCGAAGATGGCCGTCCATTCAAAACCCGTAGCGGCGGCGTCGTTAAGTTAGTCGACCTGTTAGAAGAAGCCAACGTGCGCGCACTTGAACTCGTTCGCAGCAAAAATCCAGATATGGATGAAGTCACGCTGACTGAAATCGCTCGCGTCGTTGGGATCAGTGCCGTTAAATATGCTGACTTGTCGAAAAACCGTACCAGCGATTACATATTCAGCTTCGAACAAATGCTCAGCTTCGAAGGCAATACCGCACCTTACCTGCTGTACGCATACACCCGTGTTGCAGGCATCTTCAAGCGTGTAACCGATCTGGATCTCAGCCAAGCGAAAATCGTGCTTGAGCATGAAAAAGAGAAAGACCTCGGTAACAAGTTAGCGCAGTTCGGTGAGATCCTCAGTCGCGTTGTCGATAAAGGTCAACCGCACGTACTGTGTGCTTACCTGTATGAATTAGCGGGAGCTTTCTCAAGTTTCTACGAAGCGTGCCCCGTACTTGCTGCTGATAACGACGCGCAAAAGAACAGCCGTTTATTACTCGCACAGCTGACGGCTCGTACGTTACAAAAAGGCCTAAATCTACTCGGTATCGAAACCTTAGAGCGGATGTAAGCCATGAGTAATCGCGATTATGCCAATAGAAGGCCGCAGTCGGGCGCTAAACCGCGCCCAGTCCGCGCGACTCGCCCAACCCGAGCAAAGCCTTCACAATCTAAATCAGCGCCGCGTAAGAAGCTGCCGCTGACGCTGATAGGCTTTGTCATACTCGCTGTGGGTTGTTTCGTCTATTTTCTATGGAGCATTAAAGATAATGCTCAGCAAGAAGAGCAGCCGAGGCCAACTCCGGCTAAGAAAACTGAAGTCCGAGTTAAGCCGCAAGAAAATGTGGTGCTCACCCCTAAGGTGAAAGAACCCGAGCGTAAAGCCGTCGTTATTCCTGTGGCGACAGAGGAGACAGCAGAGCCTGTTGCTCCGCCGAAAAAGGACCCTAACGCTCTGCCGCCTCAACCGAAGGAAGAATGGACCTATCTCAGTGAGCTTGAAAACAAGCATGTTGAAGTCGATATTCCCGATGTGGTCGCGAGCCGAACACCGATGCAATATCAGTTGCAGTGTGCTTCTTTCCGCCAAGAATCACAGGCGAACGAGATGAAAGCCGTGATCGCTTTCCAAGGTTTAGAGGCGCAAGTAAGACAGGTCGAAGGTACGACAGGTATGTGGTACAAAGTCGCTTTAGGTCCTTACGAACGTAAGCGTGATGCAGAACGTAAGCGTCATACGCTACAAAATGCGGGGATTAATGGTTGTCAGATTCTGGCAATCCCTAAATAAGGCTTCACCCTTTCTAGGCTTATTTTAATAAGCCTAGTCACAAAAAATAGCGGCCAGCGTTTATAGCTCGTCACTATTTTTTATCCGCTACGATTTAGCTTGCTGCATAACTCAGCATTCGCTCCAAGCTCATCTAGACACGCCCAGTTTTAAACAACCCTATTTTTTAAAGTACTGTTTTGCTAAATCTATAACTGATTATTTATAAACAACAAAATCCTTTATTAATAAAGATTAATATGCAGTTTAATTGACCTAGATCAAACTTAGGCGTATCTCTTAAGTAACAGCAAGACTGTTGTATCTGTGTCAAATCCAACCTTAGGGTGAAGTATTATGAATGCATTAATCGAGATAGAAGCCACCGAATTCAGCCAACTTTTCAAAAGTGGTGACATGCTAGGAATTAGAATGTTTATGGAGCATGTTCGCATGCCGCTGGATGTTCAAGACAAGATTTATGACGAAATTTCTGCGCTTCAGCAATTAGAGCAAAACCAAATTGCCAAGCTCATTGAAACCCACGCCCATTCCCAAATTCATGAACGCCTAGCTTATTAGCCTTCCATTCAATGAAAAATTTATCTATGCCCAACTGCAGCTTCTCGCGGTTCACTCAACAGAAGCTGCATGATCTCCCCCTCTCCTCTACACTATCCGCCACACAAACCGTCACACATCATCCAATTACAGCCAAAAAATAAGGCCAAATACCTGAGTATTTGACCTTAATAAACTAGCTAATTTCAGATGTTAACCAGAGCCTTAGCTCGGCTTTTCTTCCGTTAAGCCTATGCTATTCATCCAGTAATCGAAATCCACCATATTACCCGGCAATACTACTCGGCTATTCTTCTGGCTTAAGCCATCGAGCTGTTTAAAGTACTGTTCACCGAGCTGCATCCGCAGAGCATTGTGACCACCCGGCGCGGCAATCACAGAGGCTAAACGCTCAATCGATTCCGCCGTCGCGCGGGAAATCGTTAAAATTTCCTCAGCCTTACCTTCGGCTTCGTTAATCCGGCGCTGCATCTCACCTTCAGAGCGGTTTACCGTCTCAGCTTTAACGCCTTCTGAACGATTAATCTTGCTCTGCTTGTCGCCTTCACTCTTAGCCAATAATGCCCGGCGCTCACGCTCAGCATTCACTTGCATTTCCATGGCATTTTTAACGGTTTCAGGCGGCGTGATATTTTTAATCTCATAACGATGCACACGTATTCCCCACATGGCACCCGCTTGATCTAAGACTTGCACTACCTTGGCAGAAATCACATCACGCTCTTCGAAGGTACGGTCAAGGTCCAGCGTCCCAATGACAGAGCGTGTGGTGGTTTGCGCCAACTGGATAGCCGCGTAGCGATAATCAGTAATACCGTAACTGGCTTTGACTGGGTCAGTTACAGAGATATAAATCACCCCGTCGACCTCAACGTTAACTTCGTCGCTCGAAAAACACTCCTGCGGCGGTACATCGATGGTCTCTTCTTTCAAATCATGAATGAAAGCGACTTTGTCCACAAAGGGGATCAAGGTATGGAAACCCGCATCTAAGGTGCTGTGGTACTTACCTAAACGCTCAACAATATAAGCCGATTTAGTGGGTACTAGGCGAATAGATTGAAAAAGCTTAATCACGAAAATGGCAAAAATCAGTCCCCAAATTGCCATCACAATCAAATCTGTATCTAATGGAATATTCATTATCGCGCTCCTTTGCCACTATTATTCTGGCCACTCACTGTCTGAGTGACTTGCTCCATGCCTTCGAAGAAACCTTCGAGTTTCGCCATTTCAGCGGGGACCACAGAAACTTGTGCGTCATTGAGGATCTTGCCAACCTGAGCGATAAACTGCTCTTTCAGTAACATATTCATCGCATCGGTACCGCCATTAACAGCTAACGCCTGCGAGATCATTGCCATGCCTTCGGATTTCGCTTTAGCGATAATAGCAATCTCTTGCCCTGTACCTTTGGCTTCATTAATCCGTTTCTGTTTTTGACCTTCTGACAGGTTAATCGCCTCTTGGCGCTCACCTTCAGACATATTGATCATCGCCGCTTTTTCCGCATTGGCCAACGTGATTTCGGCGCGTTTGCGACGCTCGGCTTCCATCTGCTTCTCAAGGGTGTGGATCACATGGCGCGAAGGAGTGATATTGCGAATTTCATAGCGCAATACTTTGATCCCCCAAGGCTCAGACGCCTTATCTATTTCCCGCACTATGGATTCATTCAAACTATCACGCTCGGAGAATGTCTCACTCAAACTCAGCTTACCTATCTCAGAACGCATTGTAGTTTGGGCTAAGTTCACAGCCGCTTTACGATAGTTTTCAATACCATAACTCGCCAGTTTGCCGTCCATCACTTTTAGGTAGACTAAACCGTCCACTTCCAGTTGAGTGTTATCTTTAGAGATACAGCTCTGTGGCGGCACATCTAATACTTGCTCACGGGTATCGTGACGGTAGGAGACGCGGTCGAAGAAAGGGATCAAAAAATGAAATCCAGGGCTTAATACTGCACGGAATTTGCCAAGACGCTCAATGACATGCACTTCACGCATCGGCACGATAAGCATCAACTTATAGAGAATAAAAAAGATAAATAAAATGACTAAGGTAAATACAAACATAGATTCCATCCTTTAGTTTTTGGAAGCTTCTATTGAAATAGGCTCAACGACTAGAGCGATATTTTCACGACAAATAATTCTGACTTCGGTCCCCGCAGCGATAGTGGTGCCATCGCCAAGCGCTGGCCATTCACTCCCCTGAAATTCCACCCGCCCGGGTGTTTGCCCTGGACCTATGGTCTGCTTTACGCGAACAATTTGATTGTATAGATCGATTGCTTCATCCGTGTTATCCACATGGGAATCACCACCAACGAGCCTTTGAGTCACTTGTCTGAAGGTCAATAACAGCACAATGGCCGAGATAAACCACAGGGTCATGCTCTGCACTAAGCCTTCGACTAGCCCTATGCCTAACGCGCCAGCCACGACTAAACAAGCCGCACCCAGCAACACTATGATGCCACCGGGAACCACTATTTCGGCGAGCATGAATACTAGCCCCACCACAGCCCACACTAAAATCGGATTTGAAAACTCCATATTTCCCCCTGAAATGAGAGTGTCCTTTGCAGCAACTATAACAGCAGCGTTTCGGATAAGCGACATAATATGTCAAAATTTACTAAGCCGAATGCGCAATCAATCTCCTATGTGTTAGGCCTCATTCTCCTACATCCATACGGCAATGCCCTTAGGTTGTTTTAAAATTAAGCATAATCAATTCAAAAAGATAGCAAACCTCAAAGCCGACACTTATTCATCCACAGAAAAATCTATTTAAAATCAATCGGCTAAAAATGGATTTTCACCATAACGATTATGTGATTTTGACAACAACATTCGATAAAAACTTTGAATAAATGTAAATTTTTGCATATATTGCCCCCACTTTTGTGCCAGTCCTTTGACGTACACTCACGCTAGGTTTGAACTTACCCATCAAACCATGCCATAGGTCAGAGAGCGGATTGAGTAAGACGCGAATTAACTTCCACCTATACAACAGGAAATAACAATGAAAAAAACATGCCTATGCCTAGCACTTATGCTTTCTCCTCAAGCATTTGCGGGTGACTTAGTACAATGGTGGGATTTCAGTGCAACAGCCCTCTATGGCGAAGACTACGATTTAGCGCCATCAGACAAACAAGCCACTATTACCTTAGAAACGGCGGGCGGCTGGAAATACGGTGATTGGTTTGCCTTCCAAGACTTTATCTATTTCAAAGGTAACGACACTGGCATGGAAAGCACCACCTATGGTGAAATTTCGCCACGCTTCAGTGCCAGTAAAATCCTCGGCGAGAAAATCGCCTTTGGTCCAGTAACAGATTTATCTCTGGCACTGACCTATGAAGAAGGTGAAGGCCCAGTTCACAGCCTTCTTTACGGTTTAGGCGTTGATGTCGCCGTGCCTTATTTCACTTACCTGAACTTTAATACCTATCGCCGCAATGGTATGAGCACAGGTAACAACAGTGACGGCTGGCAGTTCACCCCTGTATTTCGCATCGACATTCCCGTTGGTTCAGCCAACATAGTACTCGATGGCTTTATCGACTGGGTATTTGCCACCGACGATAACGGCTACGAGGAGAACTTCCACTTCAACCCACAGCTGAAATACGATCTTGGTAAGAGTCTGTTCGGGGATCATCAAGCCAATAAATTATTGGTGGGTATCGAATATGATTTGTGGACCAACAAATACGGTGTGAAAGGCGTCGATCAAGACACTTACTCTGTGATTGCCCAGTACCACTTCTAATCGGTATCGACACTATTTTGAAGTAACAAAAAAGGTGCCATTGGCACCTTTTTTAGTTTGGTCACTCACTTTGCAGGGGAGTGTCGCTTAGCGTAATAAAATTAGGCTAACAATTTTTTCGCTGCTGCAACCACGATAGAAACCGCACTGACTTCGGTTTTCTTCATTGTAGCTTCATCAGGAATTTCTTGTTGGGTGCGGTTTACAATCACACCAGCAACACAGGCAGCACGCCAGCCTTGAGTGGCACACATAGTGAATAAGGTGGAAGATTCCATCTCATAGTTCAGTACGCCCATATCTTGCCATTCTTTCATTGAACCCGCGAAACGACGCGTTACACGGCCAGTGACAGTATCATAACGCTCTTGGCCTGGGTAGAAAGTATCAGAAGAAGCCGTTACGCCAATGTGTGGCTCTACGCCTGCATCGCGACACGCTGCAACCATAGCAGTGGTACATTCAAAGTTTGCAACCGCAGGGAACTCCATAGGTGCAAAGTGTAAGCTCGCGCCATCTAAACGCACTGAAGCTTGAGTCACAATTACATCGCCCACATTCACGTGGGGTTGAATTGCACCTGTAGTACCAACGCGCAGGAAGGTATTCACACCTAACTGTGCAAGTTCTTCTACTGCGATAGAAGTCGATGGACCACCGATACCGGTTGAACACACGACTACTGGCTTGCCATCGGCATAAGCTAAATAGCTTGTATACTCGCGGTGGCTAGCAAGAAACGTCGCATTGTCCATTAGTTCGGCAATACGTTTTACGCGCTCTGGATCACCTGGAACGATTGCCAAAGTTGCACCATCGAGCATTGCTTTGGTCAAACCTAAATGAAATACATCAGCCATTGTGAAAACCCCTTTCATTTTTGATAATTAAATTCTTATAAAATCGACTTTAACCTAGTATCGAAGCGGTGAAGGTTAACTTGATCACAGAATTATCGGCAAGAAGTAATTGTTTAGTCGTAATCAAATTACCAATCCCCCTCACATCTGATCACAAGATAGCAAATTTGCCCGCACTGCGAATGTCAGTCTGATTTATGCCTAACAAAGTGTGAACCAGATCCTAATCACATGCCATAGATAGCGGCAAAGATCGTTTAATAAGCTGATTTATAAGAAATTAAAATAAATCATCATTTAGTATTAATCTGAAGCGGGATGAAAGGTGATCTAAATCACGTTTCACTAGAGAGTGAAAGGTTAGGGTTAAGACGAAACCAGAAGTGTAATAAATGACGACAAGGAGAATGCCGATGTTTCCAGAGTACAGAGAATTAATTTCCACCTTGAAAACCCAAGATGCTCATTTTCAACGTAAGTTTAACGAGCATAATCAGTTAGACGAGGAAATCAAACAACTGGAAAAACGTGTCGCCAGTGATTTCAACCCGACAGTGAAAGAACTCAAAAGCAGAAAGTTACACCTAAAAGAAGAGATTTATCAGATCCTCAAATCCCACGAGTAATTCCAAACTTCTTTAGCGAACAACAAGGGCGCCTAAGCGCCCTTATTCATGTCATCGTAATCGCTTACAGATAGTAATCTTTCAGCGGTGGGAAACCGTTAAAGCACACTGCCGAATACGTCGTCGTATAAGCGCCAGCGGTTAACCAATACATGCGATCACCAATGGCTAAGTCATTCGGTAAACCATAGCTGTAGTGCTCATACATGATATCGGCACTGTCGCAGGTTGGGCCGGCAATCACGCATTTATCCAGCTCGCCTTGACGATCAGTATAAATCGGGAACTTAATCGCCTCGTCCATCGTTTCAATCAAGCCTGAGAATTTACCCACATCGGTGAACACCCAACGCTCTAACGCTGTGTAGGATTTTTTGCTGATCAGTACCACTTCAGACACTAAAATCCCCGCGTTAGAAATCAACGATCGGCCCGGCTCCAGAATAATTTGCGGTAAATCGTCACCGAAATCTTCCTTCAGGAAGTGAGTGATCTGCTCGGCATACACACCCAATTGATTGGTTTTATCAATATAGTTAGCAGGGAAACCGCCGCCCATGTTGATCATCTTCAGGGTGATATTGTGCTCATCACGCAGACGGTCAAAAATGCTTTTCACTTTACCAATGGCAGAATCCCAAGCACCGATGTCACGTTGCTGTGAACCGACGTGGAAAGAAATACCGAAAGGTTCTAAACCCAATTCCTGCGCCAATACTAATAGCTCATAGGCCATTTCGTTTTGGCAGCCGAATTTACGCGATAACGGCCAATCAGCCGTGTCTGTACCTTCGGTCAAAATGCGCACGTAAATACGCGATCCCGGTGCTTCTTCGGCGATCATTCGCAGATCGGCTTCTGAGTCGGATGCATACATACGCACGCCGCGCTCATAAAATGCACGTACATCTTGACGCTTTTTAATGGTATTGCCGTAGCTGACTCGGTCGGTTGTCACGCCGACATTCATGACCATATCTAGCTCATAAATCGAGGCAATATCAAAGTTTGACCCTTTATCTTTAAGTAAAGATAAGATCTCGGCCGCGGGGTTTGCCTTAACTGCATAATAAACGTTGGCGTAAGGAAAACTATTAACCATGTCATCGTATTGTTTCGCTATGATACTGGTATCAATCACTACGAACGGGGTTGCTTTGTCTTTGGCAAACGCTTCAATACGCTTGAATGTGTCCATGTCATAATAGTCAGCAACATCAATAGATTGAAATTGGCTCATTGGGCCAGAGTCTCCTTTGGGTCAAGTAGAAAAAAGTGAGTGTAATGTCTTAAAAAACGTGCGCAGTAAACGATATTTTATCGCTTTACGCAACGAATTTTTATGCTGATTTTATAACTTTTTATTCCACAATGTTTTAAGGGGCTAAACCATCAAAAAAAGCCTCTATAAAACAAATAATTATGCACACAAACTCTAATACCAATCGTATTAAATATCTGTTCATTCAGCGGGAGTTCAACGCGCTTTAGACAAGGCGAAGGCTTGAAGGCATAGTGGTGCTCTGTCGAAAGCTTTAAACGCAGTATAAAGCGCGTTGAAACCCGCCCTTCGGGAGTCTCACAGGCATCCCACTCCGGTGTTACATTGACTTAAAAGGGAATAACCATTTCTGCGTCAATGCGCCTTGGATTGAGATGCCTGTGAGGCTCTGAACTGATTAGATATTTAATGTGATTGGTATAAGGTAAATTTGTGTGCATTAGCAGAATAAAAAGTGAATTTTTTACGACGTTATCGCAAAGGAGATGGATTGACTGGCTCACGCCAACATTTCCATCCCAAAGCGATAAGCTTGAGGGGCGAGCGCACCACGAAAGAAGGCTAATCTGATGCCTTAAAATAGTTCAAGTAAATTAAATCGTTACTGCGGCTGATTCAGTTTTGCGAGTGCTTGGCCCAAGGCTTCACTGGAATCAAAATAGGCGATATCTAAAATATTACGCTGATTGAGCAATATCATAGTGGCCATATCTTTGGTATCTGGTAGTAAACGACTGATCTCACCTTCCCTATCTAACCCAATCGCAAAGGGTAAATCTTGCATTTGTGGCACAGCAACAAACTTAGCAATCAAAGAAGGCATGCCACTGATATCCGCGACATAAACTAACCCAGCAGGCATTTGAGTCGTACTCAGAGGCGTGAGTGCTTCTTTAATCACATCGCCGCCTTTCATGCTGCGGCTAAAGAGTAAAACTTGAGTTTCATCTGTCACACTTATCGTTTGATCATTTTGATCGAGAAGTGAAATAGGATTAATCGCATCGCCAGCAACATAACTCGCAGCATAGGCCCACATGGGGGTTAATAGACAAGACAGACATAACAACAGCGTTTTCATAAACACTCGACTCCATTATTGGATAGGCGGACAGCATACCTGACTCCCCCTATCGACTCATTAAACCAACCGCGATTACATGATACGCTTCACACATGCATGGCGAATAAGCATTTGATGGGATTTCTGCGCTATACTCGCTCAGTTAAGTTTATTACAAGGATATCATAATGATAACACCTGGACTCGATCAGGAATTGCAGCAACTACAAGGCGTTTATCAGCTGATCACAGAGTTTTTAGTTACCTATAGCTTCCAATTGGTCGGCGCTTTGCTGATCTTTTTACTGGGTTTGTGGGTCGCCAGTAAGGCATCACGTTTAGTCGCGAAGCAGTTCGAAAAACACAATATCGACATTACCTTAAGCAATTTTGTCAGTAACCTTATCCGCATTCTGATCATCATAATGGTTGGGATCATCGCCCTCGGCAAAATTGGCATCAGCGTCACCCCTATGGTGGCAGCCATTGGTGCAGCCTCCTTAGGTGCTGGCTTAGCCTTGCAAGGCATGTTGGCCAACTATGCCGCCGGCGTGACCATTATCGTCACCCGTCCTTTCGTGGTGGGAAACACTATCGAAATCAAAGGGGAAAGCGGCGTCGTTAAACGTATTCACTTAGGCATGACCATTCTGAGTAATGAGGAAGGCGAGCAAATCAGCATTCCCAATAAGCATATCGTCGGTGAGATCCTGCATAATTCCTTTAGCAATAAACTGGTCGAAACCCAGTTTAATCTCAGTTACAACACAGATCCCGAACGAGCTATTAGTGTGATCACTGAGTTATTGGGCAACAATCCTTATGTCTATCAAGAGACCATGCCCAATGTCGGCATCAATGGTTTTAATGCTATCGGGATTGAAATGGGAGTGCGCTATTGGGTGCCCACGCAAAGCTATTTTCAGCATAAATATAAGGTGAACTTAGCCCTCTACAACGCCCTTAAGCAGGCGGGAATAGAGATTGCCTGCCCCATCAGGGAGATCCATCTGCAAGATAAATAACGCTAATGATCCTGGGGTTGACCGGCGTAGTCGGTCAGCCTAGCTCACATTGTAAACTTGCATTCTTGTACGAATTTACGTTTACTATGCTCCCAAATATCGATAGTGATGGATTACTATGTTGTTGATACTCATAATTATTGCTTTTGTTGTACTGTTTATTTTCTTCGCTAAATATCAAAAAAAACAAGCTCAAGCCGAAGCGCTTGCCGCAGGAGAGCCCAATGCGCTACTCCATCATGGCATCGCACTGATTAATAAAAATCAAGTGGAAGCTGGCTTAGATTTTATTCATCAAGCAGTGGATAAAGGGCTGGCCGTTGCGGCTATCACCCTTGCCGAATTATATTCGGGTCGATTCCCACAAATCCCCGCCGATCCCAAGGCATCTAACGATTGGTATAAAAAAGCCGCCGAAATAGAGCCTCAATATTTACCCATGCTCACCTTACCTAATTTGCTCTCTTCTGGATCGCAAACACTCGATGAGTTAATCGCACAAGTAGAGCAACTCAAACCTAATGCCGAAGCGGGGCAAGCCGAGTTTCAATATGAGCTTGCTTACTTGTATCTAAGCCAGCCCTTTCTCGATCCCGATGCTAGCCAAGCAATTTACTGGTTCGAAAAAGCCGCCGCACAAGAAGACCAAAGAGCCTATTACCATTTAGCCACACTCTACTGGCATGATGAACGCGTTACTTCGGACTATTCCAAAGCACGGGAATACTTTGAAAAATCTGCCGCCGCTGGTGATGAATTAGCAAAAGATGATCTAGGGTATATGCTTGCCGCAGGCCAAGGTGGACCTAAAGATTTAGCTCGCGCAGAGGCATTACTTAGCGAGCGCGCCGCAGACGATGATTTCCGCCAGTATTATCTTGGTAAACGTTTCCTCTACGGTGAAGATTTTGCTGTCGACTATAACAAGGCGCGCCATTGGTTAAGCCAATCTGTCGCTAGAGGTAATGACTTCGCTAAGATTGAATTTGCTCATCTTTTACTGAAAGCGCCACAAAATGAAAGTGATTACCAACAGGCTAAAATTGACTTTGAAGAATTCGCACTTAAGTGGAATGAAGACGCACTGCTAGGCCTAGGCAAGATTTATGAGCAAGGTTTAGGCGTGAGTCGCCAACCGATTAAAGCGTTAATGCATTACCAGCTCGCGGCCATGAGCAATAGAGCCGATCATCTAAAAGAATTAGCTAGATTGAGTCAACAACTAGGCACCTTAGAGATAAGAGAGGCCGAGCGGCTGCGTGACAGTTTCTTGCATCAGTATCCGATCCCCACTGAGCAACAACAATATTTTTATTCCTATAAGGCTGAATCATTTTTAAGTGGTGAAAAACCCACTCAAGAGGCTCTACAGGCAGCAGAAACTTGGTTCATCAAATCGGCAGAGCTAGGTAATGAAATTGCTATGCGGGAACTGGTCAATATTTACAGCGCGGAGCGATTAAACAAGCCAGTACAAGTGTTTATTTGGTCTAGCTTATTACTGCGTCATTTTGGCAAATACGGTATGAATAGCGATCAGCTGCTCTACCAAACTAGCGCTAAATCTTGCTTAACAGAATCTGAACTTGCCTACGCCGAAACCCAAATTGAGGCCATTGAAACTCAATTAACGCCCTATCTTGAGTCTGTATAGGTAAGTTTCGCAGCAGCGAATGAGTCCCAGAAAAGGTTTGGCCAAATGAAATAAGCCAAACCTTTTAGTGATAAAATAGAGTGCATTTATAATTACTTAAAAAGCACAGTGGATTTATAAGCACTACAATCATTGTATTCACTAAACCTGTACGGCTAAATGACTAGACATAAAACCTAGTCGGATTAACTGTCCAGCCCGATAATTAAAACTGACCATTTTAATAGGCAAGATGAATGAGGCTGATACTGATAATCGTCATTTCATGCTTATTTCTGCCCCAAGCGAGAGCAGAAACCTTTGCTGTTGTCTGGCAAGCACACTGCCGCGATAGGCATCCTGTTATTTATTTCGAAAATGGTGAATGCAAAGGCCCAGGTGCTGCGGTGATCAATCAAGTTATCACCCGTCTAGGTCACAAGGTAAATTGGAGTAATGTGCCTTGGGCACGCACGATTAAAGTCGCGGAAACGGGGCAAGTCGACCTCATTCCCGTCCATTCGATGACACCCGAGCGCAACGATTTTCTGGACCCTATGCTACTGGGCTACGACAAGCGCTACGTCTATTAGTTTGCCCTTGCGAATCGACAGCTTGAGGTCAAAAATTTCGATGAATTAAAGCCTTATATCATTGGCGCACTCAGAGGCGCTTTTTACTGTCCGCAGTTCAATGACAATCAAAACCAACTAAAAGTGTCTTTTGTTAATGATAACGGCCAGTTAATCAATATGTTGAAGGCAGAACGTATCGATTTAGCCATCACCTCCGAACAACATGAGATGCAATTCTTTGCTAAAGATCCCCAACTTAAGCAGATGGAATACGTCGACATCAGCAAGAACGGTCGCTATTTCAGCATTCCGCTCAAGTCGCCGCGGCATCAATATGCCAAGCAAGTTCACCAGATAGTCGACGACATGCGCACCTCAGGCGAAATCACTCGGCTATTTGAATCCTATGGTGTCGAGCCACCGCTAAATCTCACTGAATCGCCCTTAGCGACTCACTGATCTGAATACTGATAACCCAAAACTAACTTGGAATTAATTCGCGCGTGCGGCTAAATGCCGTAACAAGGCAGCCAGCGTTGGCGCAATCGTCTGATGGGACGGGTAACACAGACCAATACGACGAAACATTCTCGGACCATCAAATTTTACTTGCTTGAGCCTAGGCTCATCCTCAATTAAACCATCGGGTAAAAAACTCACCCCAAATCCAGCCAGCACCAATGACATCACCAAAGATTTAGAGTCAGCCTTTGCGACCAGATTCAGTGACAAATTACTGCATGCCAGTAGTCCTATGGTTTGCTGATGTGCCTCACAGGGCGGACATTCAATAAAATCATACTGACTTAACTCTTCGGGGCGAATACGGTTAGCCTGTGCGAGCTGATGCTCAGTCGGAACGCACAGCACATAATCTTCTTCCCATAGCGGGAAAAACACTTCATCTTCATGGCGTAAACTGTCGATAGTTAAACGACAATCTGCGGGACTTTGGTAATCCACCAGCTCCAGATCTAGCTTCTCAATGGCTTGATTCACCTGCTGTAAAAATCCCGCCAAACGCCGCTGACTTAAGTCTGGCATCACAGCCAAACGTAGCTTTTGCCGGCTCGCCTTCGCCATAAATAAGCCTGGTAACTTACTCGCCTCCTCGACTAATTTAACCGCCAAAGGGTATAGATAGTGCGCGCTGTCCAAAGGTTTAACGCCTTTTTTGCTACGCTCAAATAACTGGCCGCCTAACTCTTCTTCCAATTGCTTTAAGCCAGCTGACAGTGAAGGCTGGCTCACAAAGCAACGGTTAGCCGCTGCGGTGATATTGTTCTCTTCAAAAATTGCGATAAAGAAACGCAGCAAACGTAAATCAACCATTTTATCTTCTCCGACAACGGCGAATTAAGTACAAAGTTCGACAATAGTGTCATAGGCTGAGCCTATCATATCCAGCTGGAATAAGTATTTTTCGGCTAAAAATCCCCAGCCTATACTACTGCCAACTTTAAGACGCCGAAGAACAATTTGTTTACGGCTCAGATTGGCTTCAATTAATAGGAAATACTAATGAATCAAGTTACTAAATCACTGGTGGTCATCACGGGCGCTTCATCGGGTATTGGCGCCGCTATGGCCAAAAGTTTTAGCGCCGCAGGCCACCCACTGTTATTACTGGCACGCCGGGTTGAAGCAATGCAAGCGCTTGAATTA
Organism: Shewanella sp. SP2S2-6; assembly: GCF_031931965.1. NCBI lineage: Bacteria > Pseudomonadati > Pseudomonadota > Gammaproteobacteria > Alteromonadales > Shewanellaceae > Shewanella > Shewanella sp. SP2S2-6. The sequence continues at coordinate 118,658 of NZ_JAUOEQ010000009.1, forward strand.
CCTAACAGCCTCTCTATCAGCGTCGATGTCACCGACGCTGCAGCCATTAAAACCGCCATAACCCAAGCCGAAGCACAATTCGGTCCTGTCGACTGTCTTATCAATAACGCGGGTGTGATGTTGCTGGGTCAAATCGATGTGCAAGATCCTAACGAATGGAGCCGCATGCTCAATATCAATGTGATGGGCGTACTTAATGGCATTCATGCGGTATTAGCCGACATGAAAGCTCGCAAAACTGGCACTATCATTAATGTCAGCTCAGTGGCGGGGCGTAAAACCTTTCCAAACCACGCCGCTTACTGCGCCACTAAATTTGCCGTGCACGCCTTAACAGAAAACATTCGTGAAGAAGTCGCAATGGATGACGTACGCCTGATCACTATCGCTCCCGGCGCGGTAGAAACTGAGTTGCTAAGCCATACCACCAGCGATGACATTAAAGCCGGTTACCATGACTGGAAAGATGAAATGGGCGGCGTAATCGCGCCTGAAAACGTCGCCGCTGCCGCGCTGTTTGCATGGCAACAACCGCAAAATGTCTGTGTGCGTGAGATAGTTTTGGCGCCAACACGTCAGCAACCTTAAAGGATTTGCTTGCTACGCTGCATTGCCCCAATGCCGAGCAAAACACAGCGTGCTCCCTATAGCACGCTGCATGACCCTCTCTGAGTCGAGATTAGGCTTTATCTTCGCTTATCTGATAAGCCGAATAGCAAGCAATCCATCAAGCCTAGACGCTTCTAATCGAGCCAAATTATTCAGAGTTACTACTTTAGATATAGTAAATTTTACAAAGTGTTAACTCGATCACTGTCGAATTTTAGCCCTTTTCGACCTTAAACCTACCTTGCTACACAACAAGCTAATTTAGCTATAGAAACAAACCTTTGTTTTTGAAAATGTAAATCCCCGTTAAAACCCTTATGCCGCCAATCAATTAGATTTTTATCAATGAAATTTTTATCAATTAGATTTTTCTAATGGAAGTGACGCACCTCAAATTTGCAGCGCCCTCGATTTGATAAATTAATTAACAAGGTGAAATCAATAAATGTATTTCACCAACAAAGCCGCATATTTGATCACAAAAAAATAAAGGAATGAGATGATGAAAACGTCAGTAAAGATCGCTATCGCACTCGCGCTAATCGGGGGAATAGGCATCAATGCCTATGCTGCGGAGGGGGGCAACCCAAAGAAAGGTAAACACTTATACAAAAAGGAATGTAAAGCCTGCCACGGCCAAGGTGGTGAGGGTGGCGAACTCACCCCTATGGCTAAAACCATGGGCCAGTGGGATCGCTTCTTCGATAAAGATAAACACAAAAACAAGCCTGAAGTATTCAACGGCCTCTCGGAGCAAGATCTCAAGGACATACAGCAATTTCTGTATGACCACGCGGCGGACTCAGACCAACCTCAAACCTGCGGTTGATCTCGAGCAAGGCCTTCGCGCCTTAACAGCCTAAAGCCATAGCACAGAGCGGCCCTGCAACTGCTTTACACCTAGCGGCTTAACACTCAAACCCAATGTGAGAAAAATGGGGAACACACCTCAGGGACTCCTATTGGGTAAATTTGGCGCAATTCAGCTTAAGTTGAACGCGCCGTAGGGAAAACTCAGGGAGAAACCTTATGCGTACCCTTATCTCAATACTGGTTGCAAATGCACTGTTTATGTCCGGTAGCGCTTTTGCTACCCCCCAGGACCCACAGACCGAAGCTCAAAAAATAGCGGAGTTAAATCAACAACTCGCAGATATCACGGAACAATTAGACGACCTCAATAACCGGGTCGATAAAACCGAGCGACACACGTCATTAGATCGCCTTGAAATTACTGGTGACTTTAGAACCAAAGCCCACTCGCTGCATTACCGTGATGTGGTTTGGAACCCTGCGATTAATGTCAACTTCAATGACTTTGGCGCCAAAGCTATGTCGGGCGCCTTCGGCATGCCCAACGATCTAAATTCGCCACTTGGCAAAATGATGCAAGCCAATCCAGACCTTGCCGCCGCCTTCCAAAATGGCATGTTGCAGGGCGTGATGCCCTATGTGCTCGCCCCCAAAAGCGTGCAGGACATAGATAACGACATCTACTACACCACTCGACTGCGCCTCAACCTTAAGGCAAAAGTATGGGATAACGTCAGCTTTGCTGGCCGTCTCAGTATGTTCAAAAACTGGGGCGACTCCACAGGAGTGCAAGTGTTTGACTCTTGGCGATCTTTCACTATGGATGGCACCAGCAGCGGCAATACCAGTGGCGACTGGTTGCGGGTCGAACGCTCCTATTTTGACTGGAAAAAAATCAACGGCTCCGAGTTTTATCTCTCCATTGGCCGTCGCCCTTCAACCTATGGCCCACCAAGCCACTACCGTGAAAACGAGCTACGTGGCGGCACGCCTTCAGGCCATTTAGTTAACTTCAACTTCGATGGCGCCACCTTAGGTTATAACCTAGGGGAAATCACCGGGGTTGAAGGGCAAGTTGTCCGTTTTTGTTACGGCCAAGGCTTTGAATCACAATGGGGCAATGGCGAAATGTTTGGTGACATAGTCACTAAAGATACCCACCTAGGTGGTTTTAATATCGATGCCATCAACGATGGCACCAACTTCCTCCAGTTCACCCTGTTTGGCGCTAAAGATGTGAATGACGGCTTTAAAGGCACTATGGCCTTCCCGACCCAGCTGGCGGGCATTTTCGCTCCGACCATGTACCAAGATATGCAAAAGTTCGACAATTTTAACTTTGTTACCCGAGTACAACCCAGCGGTGTGATTGGTGACATGTACCTAGGCGGGATTGGCTTTGCACGGGAAGAAGCAAACGATATTAAATGGTTTGCCTCACTCGGCTGGACTCGCGCCGAGCCCAATGGCAACGCAGGTATGTTTGGTGGCATGTTATCCGATGCTATCTTCGAGGCTGAGTTAAATAGCACTGGTACAGAGATCATCATGGTGCCTAAAACCAGTGACGATAGTGATACCAAAGACGGTTACGGCATTTATGTCGGCGTACAAATTCCTGCACCCTACGGCAAGTTTGGTCTGGAATATAACTATGGTTCTAAATATTGGACACCCTTCACCCAAGCCCAAGACGACCCTATCGGTAGCAAACTTGCCACCCGTGGTCATGTGGCCGAAGCCTATTATATCTTTGATATCAATCCAAAAATGTTTATCAAACTGGCCGGGCTTTACTACGACTATGAATACACAGGTAGCGGCACACCTGTGGGTGCTCCGCAAAAAATTGATGATGTATTAGCAGGTTCGGCTTACTCCATGTTGCCAGTGGTCGATACCGCCTTCGACATGAACGCCTCACTGACCATTAACTTCTAATCCGAATAGATAATCGCAATCAGCCCTCGGTCAAGCCGAGGGCGGGAGTACAAAATGAAAAGACTCTTATTTATTGCCTTGGCGGGCATGACATTACAAACCTATGCCGCCAATCCCCATAAAGATGCACTAAAAGGCCCCTTTACCACAGGTTCCGAAGTCACCACACAATGTTTAGTCTGCCACGAAGACCAAGCAACAGATGTGATGAAAACCTCCCACTGGACTTGGGAGTTAGCCCAAAAACTCCCCGATAGGATAGTAGTGCGGGGCAAGAAAAACAGTATTAACAACTTCTGCGTGTCTATCTCCAGCAATGAGCCTCGCTGCACTAGCTGTCATGCTGGCTATGGTTGGAAGGACAACACCTTTGATTTTAAAGATAAAACCAAAGTGGACTGCTTAGTCTGCCACGACACCACTGGCACCTATGTGAAAGATCCTGCGGGCGCTGGCGAACCTATGGCTAAGCTCGATCTAGCGAAGATAGCCCAAAATGTCGGCGCTCCAGTACGGGACAACTGCGGTAGCTGCCACTTCTACGGCGGTGGTGGTGATGCGGTGAAACACGGGGATCTTGATTCTTCCATGTCTTACCCTGACAAAGCGACCGATGTGCATATGGACAGTGATGGCAATGACTTCCAATGCCAAAACTGCCATACCACTGAAAAACATCAAATTTCGGGTAATGCCATGGGCGTGTCACCAGGCGGTATCGACCATATAGGTTGTGAAAACTGCCACGATAGCGCGCCGCACAGCAATAAAAAGCTCAATACCCATACCGCAACCGTGGCTTGCCAAACCTGCCATATTCCCTTCTTCGCTAAGAATGAACCCACCAAGATGCAGTGGGATTGGTCAACCGCAGGGGATGATAAGCCTGAAACCGTAGATCAATATGGTAAACACACCTATCAGAAGAAAAAGGGTGACTTTGTATGGGAGAAAATGGTTAAGCCCCAGTACGCTTGGTACAACGGCACCGCCAATGCCTATATGGCGGGAGACAAGATGGACCCGAATGTCGTCACTAAACTCACCTACCCAATGGGTGATATTAACGATGCCAAAGCCAAAATCTATCCCTTTAAAGTGCATACTGGTAAGCAGATTTACGACAAAAAACTCAATATCTTTGTGACCGCTAAAGTCTATGGCAAAGGGGGTTACTGGAGCGATTTCGATTGGAGCTTAGCTGCCAAACTCAGAATGGAAGCCAACCCGACTATGGTAGAAAAAGGCCTGAAATACAGTGGCGAATATGGCTTTGCTGAAACGGAAATGTGGTGGCGTATCAACCACATGGTATCACCTAAGGAGCAAGCATTAAATTGTAACGACTGCCATAACAAAGGCACACGACTTGATTGGCAAGCCTTGGGGTATCAAGGCGACCCAATGAAAAACAAACAAGGCCCTAAACATAAGCAATAACCCTATTGACTCGCCTAAAGCCTAATCGAGGCCAAGGCGAGTATCGCTCCCCTGCAAACCTTTGAGAGCTTAGTATCCCGTCGGCTAAGCTCTCTTTTTTATCTCACAACCTAACCTCAACACGCGTTAAGTGAGCGGTAAATGCAATCGACAAAAGGAATTAACCTCAAACTTGCACTTTGCGATGATAACAAGATGAATTTACGCATCGCATGACGATAATTTTCGAGCACTAAGCAAGAGTAAACTTGAAAAAATCTTCCGCAGCCAAAGGCTTAGAATAATAGTAACCTTGGATAAGTTTAACTCCTAATTCACCTAAATACCCTTGCTGTTCAACCGTCTCCACCCCCTCCGCAATAACATGCAACTTAGACTCGTTTGCAAACGAGATAATGGCATCTAAGGTTTTGCCATTAAAATTATGGGATTGACCAATGGTATCGACAAACATCTTATCTATCTTCAATGTACTGATCCCAAGGTGTTGAACATAACTAAAACAACCATAGCCCGTACCTGCGTCATCCAACTTAAGGTCAATACCTAGCGCATAAATCTTATCGAGTGTCTGGCGAGCTAACATCATATCTTTGATCGGTAGTCGCTCGGTGATTTCCAAGGATAACCTGTGATGCCCCAGTATTCCTGATTCGACAATTTTTTGTAATTGATGATAAAAATCATCATTTTCAAGATGAGCAGGCACAATGTTGATACTAAAAAATAACGGCGGGCATTGCCCCCCTAGCAGTTGAATATCATTAATGACCTTGTTCAACATACTCGTCGTCATGGGAAGAATGTGTCCCCTCGCTTCAGCAAAGGGAATAAACTGATTGGGTGGGATCATCCGATTATCATGCCGAAGCCAGCGCACCAACACTTCTGCCCCCACAGGCATTCCCGTACTACTATCGACAATAGGCTGATAATAGGGAATAAACTCCCCCCGCTGAATGCCCCGTTTTATTTGACTATCAAGGGAAATTTGATGGTTGTTCCAACGCCAATACACTAAACACGCCAACAAACCTAAGACAATCCCGGTTGCTACACTGACCCGCCAACCGAGCTGTGAATATTGTTCAAGGAAAACACGATTACCTGATAGCTCAAAGGTCGCATGGTAGTAGGGATTTTGCTCTTGAACGACATGGTAAACCAAAGGTTCATCAGCAAAATTATCAAACCCAAACTCAATATAAGGATCTGAATCTAAGCTCACCTTGTACTCAAGACATCGCTCGCAATCCACAGGAACAAAATACCTCGGCCTAAGGGGAGTGATACTGGTAATGTAATCAATCCCCTCCATGTGACGTATTAAAAATAATTCGTGACTTGTCTGAGTATTATGGCTTGCCACCGCAATACTTAAATTCTCTCTCACCTTATGGGCTTTCAATGCAGTTAAATCATGGGGTATTACGCCAGACTGACAGAGCACCTGATTATCTTTGTAAATGGCCAACCAGCGGACAAAGCTGGAGTCAAAGGCTTTCTGTTTCAATAGACTTTCTAATTCTGCAGAGCAAATCACACTAGGCTCTAAGCGAGGCATTTCAAGTAGTTGTTCAGCTGATTCAGTAATATACATCTGAAATTTACTTGCGAGCATCTCCGAATCACGCGCGATAACGCTATTAGCAATGATGCGATCCACGCCCTTCACCAGCACCAATCCGAGTGCAAATACGACGAGAAAAATGATGAAGTACTTTATTTTGAACATGGTTTATTCATACCCGACTGTCACCCTAAATAATGATTACGTTGTCTAACACCACTAAAACACCACATCGACCACCAACATAAAGCAAACATAATGTTAACAACAAAACAGAGTAAACACATTAAAAGTTAAACTAAATAAGCAATAAAATTCATTTGTTTGGTGATATACACTATAAATTGTTAATGATAATGTTAATTGTGATGTTAATGCGCTTTTTTGATTTTCGTGATAAATGTAACGTATATAAGGTGTGTGAAACATGATCGAATCTTTACGTCTATTGGCACAGCACAAATCATTTACCGAGCTTTTGCTTTCATCCACGCTCATTAATGTACTGTCACTGGCATTACCATTCACTATGCTGCAAATCTATGATCGGATTTTACCCAATGAGGCCTATGGCACAGCCAGTGTATTAGCGATTGGCGTTGGGATAGCGATACTTCTGGAACTGCTGCTGCGCTATATACGTAGTTGGTTGCTTGCCCTCAATGCTTCAAACTATGAGCTACAAACCACCACTCAATTTGTCGACCGGCTAATGAAGGCGGATTATCACCATGTTGAGCAATTAGGGGCAGGCAAAATACTCCACGGAATTACGAGTATCGCGACCATGCGTGAGATTTACTCTGGGCAAGCAGCAGTCGCATTAATGGATTTCCCTTTTGTTATCATATTTTTAGCCTTGGTAGCCTATATTGGCGGGCCATTAGTCTTTATCCCCATACTGGTTTGGGGTATAGCAGGCGTTGGAGTGTGGCAAATCGGCAAAAAACTCGCCATCGCCACCCGAGAACTCGCCATAAGTGAAGATGAACGAACCCGCTTACTCATTTTAGTGTTATCAGGCTTAACAACGGCAAAGGCCCTAGCCTTGGAATCCCGAATTACCTCTGCCTACAAAAAAATCAACTACCAAAGATTAGCGCAGCAAAATGAGGTTGATTGGCTATCATCCAAGTTACAAGAATGGATCCAGGGGGCTTCACAGGCCACCACACTAGCACTGGTACTGATTGGCTGTTTTGAAGTCTTAAATGGCGATCTAACAACGGGGGGATTAGCCGCATGCTCAATCCTTGCAGGCCGAGCCGTAGCGCCCTTAAGTGCCATTGGCAGTTTAAAAGCGAAGTTTGTTACCGCGCAATCTGCAATGCAAGATGTTAACGAAATCATAGCCTCCCCTCCAGAATCCTTAAATGGTAATAAGATTTACCATCAAAAATTACCCTCAGGCCCCATTCAATTTGATCAAGTATCTGCACAACAAACAGGGGCAAAGCTTAAGCACATTAACCTGACAATCCCCGCGGGTAGCCTGGTCACTGTAACCTCAAACCCACTCACACATGCCAGTTTATTGTTAAGTACCGTGGGCGGATATCATCAGGTGACTGAAGGTGCCATCAAGATTGATTCTATCCCATTAACTGAACATGACCCGCTGGAGTATCGCCAATCCATTAGTTATGTGTCGCCATGGGCAACGTTATTTGCAGGTTCCATCTTGGATAACCTGACTCTCTTTCGCCATGAGCGGGAAGCCTATGCCATGGTTCTCGCTGACAAACTGGGCTTATCTGCCACGATTGCGCAGTTGCCTGCGGGCTATCAAACCTTAGTGGGTAATAATGACAGCCAAATGCTCAATAAGGGTGCCATAAAGCTCATCGCCATTGTCAGAGCGCTTGCCCAATCCCCTTCGATACTCTTACTCGACGAGCCTATGGTCTCCCTCGATGCAGACTCTCAGCAACGTCTACTTGCTTTGTTACTCGAACTCAAAAACCACATCACCCTGATTGTGGCCTCCTATTTTACGGAAATTGCAGCGATCAGTGACTATCGCATCCATATTTCATCTCAAGGGGATGCAACCATGATGTCAAATGGGGAACTTTAACAATGCATAGCCAAACCCAGTCTGTCCCAAACTTAAAATCCCAACTAGTCACACTATTTAATCAACTCGGACTTAATGCCCAAGCCAAGAATATTGAACGCAGTGCGTTAGTCGATGATGCGAGTTACTTAGATTTGTATATCTTATTTAAAAAACATCATGTTGTTGCCGATTTACGATCTCTTGATCCCGAGGTACTCAGCCATACAATTTACCCGTTCCTGATCCTACCCGAAGAGGGCGAACCGCAAATAGGCCGCAGAAGCCAGCACACCTTTGAGTATTTAGGCCCACACCATCAATGGCAACCACTCACACTCCCCACTGATGGAAAAGTTTTTATTATTAATAGCCTACCTTCTTCCAATCAAAAAAGGAGTCGCTTTGCAAGCCAGTTTAAGCAGCAAAAAAAGTGGTTCAAACCCGTTTTTTTGTTAAGCCTCGTCGCCAGCTTGACCGGATTAGCGATACCGCTTTTTACCATGGCGGTATACGACAGAGTCATTGGAGGACAAGCCCCCGAAATTTTACCTGGGATCGCAATAGGTGCATTGCTTGCCTTAAGCATTTTTATTTATAGCCGAATGCTGCGAGCCAAAGTACTGGCCAGAGCAAGCAATAAATTGGCAAGGGATCTCTCAGCCGTATCCTTTAATCAACTCCTCAGTATGCCGTTGATGATGTTATCCCGAGTTGGATTATCGAATCATTTAGCACGACTTCGTAATGCAGAAAAGGTGAGAGGATTATTGTCAGGCCCTAGCGGAGGTGGGCTGATTGATTTGCCCTTTACGATCGTGGCGCTTATTGCCATCACAGTTCTCAGTGGTTGGCTGGTATTAGTACCATTTTGTATGCTGATTCTGTTTTACCTAGTGATGAAAGCCCTAAACCGTTTTACCCAAGCCGCCAGCCCAACCATCAGTAATGACTATCAAAACAGTCTCAATGAACTAGCTAAAAATGTATTAGAGCTGAAAACCGCAGGGGAAACCGAAGGCTGGTACGCAGATTTTATCCGTCGTTGCCGTGAGCACTGCCGACAACAATTTTTATATACCAAACGTAATGGGCTGACAGCGGCAGTTGCCCATGCCATGGGGCTGATGACAGCCCTAGTTACCGTGTTTTGTGGCATTTTTTTAGTGTTAAATCAAAGTATATCACCCGGCGCTTTAATCGCCTGTGGTATGTTGATTTGGCGCATCACAGGCCCCGCCCAATTAGCATTTTCTTCGGCGTCTAAAATTAACATGATAACCAGTACTGTCACCCAGTTTGACCGTTTTATGGAGGTGACGACCGAATTTAATCAACTCCGCCTCGATGGACCTAACCTAAATAAAGCACCCGCGCTCAACTTTAAACATGTCACCTTTCGTTACAGTGCTGAAGCTGAACCTGCACTCTCTGGCGTCACATTTGATGTTGAAGCAGGAGAAACCGTCGCCATTATCGGCCCTAATGGCAGTGGTAAAAGCACCTTATTGCTGACAGCCATAGGCGTAATTGATACCCAAGCAGGCTTTGTCACTTTAGATGGTAAAAACCTGAAACAATTCGACCCCGAAGCTTTACGCCAATGGGCCGCATTCAGCCCGACCCACACCGAACTACTACCGGGCTCGTTAGCAGATAACTTACGGCTGGCTAAACCCGATGCCACCGATGATGAGTTGTGTCAAGCATTGTATGAAGCAGGTGGAGACGCTTTAAAAGAGGTGCTCGGTGGCGATTTAAATCGCAGTTTATCCGCTCAGGGAGCCAATATGTTTTCGGTGATTGGGAGTGGTTATATCAGCCTAGCTCGGGCCCTATTAAAAAAATCGCCTTTACTTGTCATGGATGAACCCATAGCCAACCGCAATCCTTTTGCGAAAAAAACCTTTATCGAAACCTTAACCAAGTTAAAAGGGAAAACGACTATTTTATTTACTAGCCATGATCAAGAACTGATCCAACACGCGGATAAGGTCGTTATCTTAGATAAAGGGTCAGTGGTTTATGCTGGTCCTATCCCAAACAAACCTAATGTAGACAATGGCAACCAATCAGTGGCTAGCATGGAGACAACACACAATGAATGATCGTCAACTTAACCATCGTTCTTTGCCAGAACACGAGTTCAGTCAAGCCATTGAAGCACCAGCAGAAAAGCGCATCATCAAACAAATCACCTACTTTATTGCGGGTTCAGTGTTCATTATGTTTGTGTGGTCACTGTTCACTAATATTGAAGAAATTGCCAAAGCGAAAGGTCAGGTTATCCCCCTTGGACATCAACAAGTGATTCAGAGTTTTTCAGGGGGAACCATAGCCTCTATCTTGGTCTCTGAGGGGGATTTAGTGAAAAAAGGCGATGTCCTCGCCAACTTTATCGCCATCGATAGCCAAGCTGCCGCTGAAGAGCTGGAAAGTAAACAAGCTAATCTGGTGCTCAAAATTGAGCGTTACAGTGCTTTTATCGAATCCAGAGAGGCCAACTTTGCTCGCTACCTTGAAAGTCATCCCAATCTTGTGAAAGGGCATATTAGTGATCTCGAACGGATGAATACCGAAAAACAAGCCATCATTCAATCTTCCCTCGCGGAAATCGCCAAATCGAAAGCTGAGTTGGCAAGTCTTGATCAAGAAATTCCGCCACTGAAACATCAAATCAATTCAGCCCAACAAACCATCAATATGATGGATTCCATCAAAGAATCTCAGGCTATCTCTAAGCTCACTATGCTGGAATCGCAACAAAAATTAGACTCCTACATACGTGAACTAAAAAGTATGGAAGGTAAACAACAGGTATTGGCACGGGATATTGAAAATCTTCAACGGCAGTTGGAGCAAAAACAAGCCACATTGCTAAAAGAGGTTGGTGAAGCTCGCACTGATGCACAAGCTGAATTATTAGGGATTACCGCACGTTTAAAATCCTCCGATTTGCAGATGCAACAAAACACCATTACCTCCCCTGTTGATGGCATCATCCAGTCCATTCCAAACACCTCATCAGGGAGTGTGATTCAACCAGGTGGCACAGTTGCGGTGATTGTTCCCACCACGCCAACAGCCCTACTTGAGGCCAAACTCTCCCCTCGGGACATTGGCTTTGTCAGTGTGGGACAAAACGCGCGCATAAAAATTGATGCCTTTGATTACAGTCGCTATGGGGCACTTGATGGTATCGTCAAACGCATCTCCCCAAGCACAGATGCAGATGAAAAAGGCGGCGTTTTTTATAAAGTACAAATCTCGATTGACAAGCCCTACTTTGGCGATCAACCCGATAAGCTAGAGCTGATCCCCGGTATGACTGGCGAAGCGGATATTGTCACAGGGGATAAAACCGTCTTTCAATACCTGTGGAAACCCGTATTTACCAATGTGACTGAAGCCTTTAGTGAACGCTAGGGAGCACGAACTATGAGCCAAAAAAAACCATTAACGCTCTCAACCGCAAAACGAAAAAGTCGCATTTCAGCAAAACTCGCCAAAAAATCTGAAATTGCCGCTAAAAAGCTTGATAAAGATGTCGCCAAGCTCAAGGCAAAGGAATTTAGAGGGAGTGAAGTCCAAAGCACTGCAAGCCCAGATATTGTGGCAAGCAAGTCTTGGCGCTTACCCTCGCACGCAGCAACGCAGCTTGTTAATACCGAAGAATCGACAGAGCAAAAGCCTGATTCGCAACCCGCTACCGTAGACATTGATAACCGCCATGTAACAGCCCAGTCAGCTAGCTCTAGCACAGACTCGGAAAAAACCTTGTCAGAGATGCCACAGCAAGCGGATGAAACGCAAACCCAAAATGCCCCTAAGTTCCAAGATTATGGTTCGAGTGAATCAACCCATTTAGGGCAAGGTCCACACTTTGACGACACACAATTGCCCCTTGTTACCCTCAGCCAACTCCCTGAAATTGGACATGTTAAGCAGCAGATTGAACCGGCAGTATTAACGGTATCAATGGCAAGAACCACATTAACTCAAATTGTGCGCCCCCCAATCATTAGCACTGAACAGCACACCCCACTCACCATTGACGAACAAGCCGGCCATCAATCGGTTAAAGAAGATGCCCCAGTCGCGAGTGCCTCTGGAAAACTGCACGCCCATGGGGGAATAGTAACCCCACTCCAATGGACGGTCGCAGAACATCAAGGTCAATTTGGTCACCTTGATATCGATCCAACAACGGGCGAATGGCATTACCAACTCGATAATAATGCACTTAACACTGATGCATTAGCCGAAGGTGAGCATCAAACCGAACAATTTACGATTACCGTCAGCAGCCCCAATGGCGAACAAGTAAACACTGTCATCATCATCGATGTCGAAGGCAGTAACGATCTGCCCCAAATTTTAGGATCGCACCTCGCCAGTATTAATTCGGCGGACTCCTTGCAGACAGTGATGGGGCAACTACGCAGTGTCGATCCCGATCATAACGATGTAATCACTTGGGCTGTGCTTGATGGACAAGGTCAATATGGCCAACTGAGCATCAATCCACTCACGGGCCAATGGCAATACCAACTAAATAACCATGCAAACGCCACGCTTGCTCTAGTCTCTGGCCAACAAGTGACGGAAACCTTTATCGTCACCGCAACAGATCAATCAGGCCATCCTGTTAGCCAGCAAGTCAGCATTCAAGTGAATGGGGCTGATAATACCGCCATCATTAAAGGTGATATGACGGGTTTAGTGACGGAAGATACTCAGGCTCTCAACGGCCAATTAACGGTATCAGGTCAATTAAGCATCCAAGATCCAGATAAGGATCAAGCCCATTTTTCGGCAGGTTCATTGCAGGGACAATTTGGCTATCTTACGATCGATGTAAACGGCCATTGGATCTACAGCGCCGATAACTCACTGGCCACCGTTCAAAGCCTTAAATCGGGTGAGCATCTTACTGATACTTTTACTATCCACAGCGCCGATGGTACTGGGCAAAACATTACAATCACGATTAATGGAACTGATGATAAGGCCGAAATATCAGGCACAACCTCGGCCTCACTCACTGAAGATAGTGACACATATCAAGGCATGCTTAGGGCCGATGGCAACCTTACCATCACAGATAACGACCACGGACCACACTTATTTACAGCTACAGAGCAATATGGTCAGTTTGGTACCCTCATCATTGATGAATTAGGCCACTGGACCTACACCGCAGATAACTCGCAGACGGCAATTCAAGCACTCAAAACCGGAGAATCCATCACTGACACCCTTGTGGTACAAACCCAAGATGGCACACAGCAAACCATCTCCATCACCATTCATGGTACCGATGATCACTCTGTGATTATGGGCACATCAGTAATGAGGGTGTTTGAAGACAAACGCCTTTCTCAAGGACAACTCCATACAGACGGTCAACTCTGGGTAAGCAATCCCGATACCGGGCGAGCAGGATTTGCAGCCGAACAACTCCAAGGTCAATTCGGCATATTATCCATCAACACCCATGGCCATTGGACCTACACAGCAGACAACAACAATCCCAGCATACAAGCTCTCAAGCATGGTGAATCCTTAACTGACACCCTGTTTGTACAAGCATTGGATGGAACAAGCCAAAAGATCACGATTCTGATCAAAGGTGCTGATGATAAAGCGATTATCGGTGGAACCGTCACCGCAACGCTTATCGAAGATCAATCTGCCCTGCATGGGCAATTACAGGCACATGGCACACTCACCATTACCGACCCCGATGCTGACCAAGCCCAGTTCACTGCACTAACCGATGTGGTTGGCAGCAACGGCTACGGACACTTTAGCCTTAATTCCTCAGGGGTATGGACTTACAACGCCGACAACACGCAGACTGCCATTCAGCAACTCAATACTGGCGAGAGCCTCACCGATACCTTCACAGTCAGCAGTGTTGACGGCACTAGCCACACCGTGACCGTCACGATACAGGGCAGCAATGACGCGCCCGTGCTAGTTGGGCAAACGCAAAGTGTAACGGAAGACGGCACACAACTCAGTGGCAAAATGATTGCCACCGATGTTGACGCGGGCGACACGCAAACCTTCAGCCTTGTCAACGCCGTCGACGGCTTCACGCTGAATGCCGACGGCAGCTACAGCTTTGACCCAAGCCATGCCAGCTACCAACATCTGGCCGCGGGCCAGACGCAAGATGTGATTATTCCGGTCACTGTAACTGATAGCGCCGGAGCAACTAGCACACAAAATCTCACCATCACAGTCACCGGCAGCAACGACGGCCCAACCATCGGCGGTGTGAACACCGGCGGCACGGCCGAAGACAACAGCCAAGCTGTGACTGGCCGGCTCACCATCGCCGATGTGGACGACGGCCAGGCACATTTCATCGCCCAGACTGCCACGACAGGCAGTTACGGTAGTCTAACGCTGAACGAGGGCGGGCATTGGCAGTACCTGCTGGACAACAGCAAGGCCGCCGTCCAAGCGCTTAAGAGCGGCGAGACCGTTACCGACAGCTTCACCGTCTCCAGCGCCGACGGCACCACGCACACGGTCAGTGTCACCGTTGCTGGCCGTGATGATGGCGCCGTCATTGCGGGTACCGACAAAGGCACAGTCACCGAGGACACAGCCGTCACCAGCGGTCATCTGCAGGCTAGTGGCCAACTGACGATCACCGACTCCGATGCCGGACAAGCCCGCTTCACCGCCCAAACGGATGTGGCCGGCAGCAGCGGCTACGGACACTTCAGCCTGAACAGCACTGGCGCCTGGACCTACAGCGCCGACAACACACAGGCCGCGATCCAGCAACTGAAGGCTAGTGAAACACTTACCGACACCTTCACCATCAGCAGCACGGACGGCACTAGCCATACCGTGACCGTGACCATCAACGGCACAAACGACGCGCCAGTACTCGCGGCGCAAACACAAGCAGTCACCGAAGATGGCACACAGCTGACCGGCAAAATGATTGCAACCGATGTGGACGCCAGTGACACGCAAACCTTCAGCATCGCCCAGCCTGTGGACGGTTTCACCCTGAATGCCGATGGCAGCTACAGCTTTGACCCAAGCCATGCCAGCTACCAACATCTGGCTGCGGGCCAGACGCAAGATGTTGTCATCCCAATCATTGTCACCGACAACGCGGGCGCCACCAGCACGCAAAACCTCACGATCACGGTGACGGGCGCCGCAGATGGCGCCGTGATCGGCGGAGTGGACGTCGGCAGTGTGACAGAGGACCAGCCCGTCCAGAGTGGCCATCTGCAAGCCAACGGCCAGCTGACGATCAGCGATGTAGACAGCGGCGAGGAGCACTTCACGGTGCAGACCGATGTGGCCGGCAGCGCCGGCTACGGGCACTTCAGCCTCAATTCAACAGGTGCCTGGACCTACACAGCCGACAACACCCAGACGGCGATCCAGCAGCTGAAGTCAGGCGAGAGCCTGACCGACACGCTGACAGTGACCAGCGCTGACGGCACGACGCACACGATCACGGTCATGCTGCAGGGCACGAACGACGTTCCTGTGCTGCAAGCACAGACGCAGGCCGTGACCGAAGACGGTACGCAGCTCAGCGGCCACATGGTCGCCACTGATGTGGACGCCGGCGACACACAAACCTTCTCTATCGCCCAGCCAGTCGACGGCTTCACGCTCAACGCCGACGGCAGCTACAGCTTTGATCCGGGTCATGCCAGCTACCAACATCTGGCCGCTGGCCAGACGCAGGACGTGGTGATCCCCATCAATGTGACCGACCG